>JACRJY010000087.1 GCA_016235585.1 Verrucomicrobiota bacterium
GCCACATCGAGGAGCCGGGCGCGTATTTCAAGCTGCCGTGGCCGGTCCAGAAGGTGCAGAAGTTCGACAAGCGCCTCCAGAACTTCGAGGACAAGTTCGAGGAAACCCTCACGCAGGACGGCAAGAATCTCCTCGTGAACGTCTATGCCGGCTGGCGCATCAAGGACGCCGCGCTGTTCCGCGAGCGCTTCGACGGCTCGGTCGCGAACGCCGAGCGCAGCCTCGAGGGCCTCGTGCGCGACGCCAAGAACGCCGTCATCGGCCAGCACCGCTTCGGCGATTTCATCTCCACGAATCCGGCGGAGCTGAAGTTCGAGCAGATTGAGGACGAGATGCTCGTGAAAATCAAAGGCCCGGCGCTCGCGAACTACGGCATCGAAGTGCGCTTCCTCGGCATCAAGAAGCTCGGCCTGCCGGAGAGCATCACCGCGAAGGTCTTCGAGCGCATGAAGCAGGAGCGGCAGAAATACGTGCAGGAAATCCAGGGCAAGGCCGAGCGCGAGTCCATCCGCATCCGCAGCGCCGCCGACCGCGAGCGCGCGGAAATCATCGCCAAGGCGCAGGGCGAGGCCACACGCCTGCGCGGCCAGGCCGAGGCCGAGGCGAGCCAGTCGCTGCGCGCGCTGGAGCAGAACCCCGAACTCGCGCTGTTCCTGCTGAAGCTGAACTCGATGGAGGAAGTGCTGAAGGAACGCGCCACGCTGATTCTCGACCAGCGCACGCCGCCGTTTGATTTGCTGAAGGGTATTTCGCCCGACACGACAAAGCCCGGAGGCGCGAAGCCATGAGAAACACAATGAGACCTCTGCAAAAAGTAGTGGGACAGGCGTCTCGCCTGTCTGGTTGGGCGCACGTTTTGCGGAAACGCCCAGCGATTCGCATGACTCACTGGACAGGCGGGACGCCTGTCCCACTGCTTCAGCACTTTTGCAGAGGTCTCACAATGTCACATTTTCCTCTGGAATGTCAGAAGGACATTCGCGGGCTGCAGTCGGCTGATGTGATGCGGATGCTCACTTCCCCCTCACCCCGGCCCTCTCCCGCCGGGAGAGGGAGAATCGTTCGACCGCACAGGGTAAGTTTCAGAGTGCCTCGATTGCTCGATCAGCGGCGTGAGTGTCTCCCTCTCCCCTGGGGAGAGGGCCGGGGTGAGGGGGAACGCGACCGTGCGCCGCTACAAGGCTTCAATCCGCGCAAAGTGATCGGATAAACCATGAGCCACGACCACGACCATCCTCACGACGAGCACGAGCATCGCGCGCAGCCGCCCGCCGCCGACGCTCCGGCGGACGCCGGTTCGCAGGCGCTCGCCGAGGCGTTGCGCAGCAGCTTCGTCATCGTGAAGTTCATCATGGCGGCGCTGGTCTTCGTGTTCATCGCGTCGGGCGTGTTCACCGTGCCGCCGCAGAACGTCGCGGTGAAATTGCGCTTCGGCAAACCAGTCGGCACCGGCGACGAGCAGTTGCTCCGGCCCGGTTTGCACTGGTCGTTTCCGTATCCGGTGGACGAGGTGCGGCAGATTCCCGTCGCGGAAATCCAGACCGTCACGTCCACCGCCGGCTGGTATGCCGTCACGCCCGCGCAGGAGCTGGCCAGGGCCGAGCCGCCGCCCGGCGAGTCGCTCAACCCCGCCGTGGACGGCTTCACGCTCACCGCCGACGGCAACATCATGCACGTGCGCGCCACGCTGCGGTATCGCATCCAGAACGCGGCGGACTACGTTTTCAACTTCGCCTCGGCGACGAACCTCGCGCAGAACGCGCTGAACAACGCGCTGTTCTTCGCCTCGGCGCGCTTTCCGGTGGACCGCGCGCTGCGCCACGACCGCGCCGGGTTCAAGGAGGCGGTGGAGCAGCAGTTGCGGAAGCTCATCCGCGCGCAGGCGCTCGGCATCAGCGTCGAGCTGGTGGAAATCACCGCCGTGCCGCCGCGCCAGGTGCGCGACGCCTTCAACGCCGTGACCGAGGCGGAGCAGGACTTGAGCAAGGCCATCAACGCCGCGCAGGGCTACACGAACCAGCTCCTCACCCGGGCGCAGGGCGAGGCCGCCGCCATCGTCAACGAGGGCCAGTCCGAGCGCGTGCGCCTGCTGCAGACGGTGCAGGCCGACGCGAAGTCGTTCGCGGAGCAGCTCCCGCTGTATCAGAAAAATCCGAACCTCTTTCAGCAGCGGCGCTTGAACGACACGATGGCGCGCGTGCTCGCCAACGCGCAGGAGAAGTGGTTCGTGCCCGAACGCGCCGACGGCCAGCCGCGCGAACTGCGGCTGCTGTTGAACCCCGAACCCGTCGCGCCGAAACCGGCGGAGAAGCCGACGCCGTGAGGTGAGGAATGGAAAAGAGCTTCAAACGAAAAATGCTGACGGTGGCGGCCATTCACTTGCTTACGAGCTTCGTTGTTTGGTTCCAAGTTAGTTTTATCTATAGAGATCCGATTTCGGATAATTTCGCATTGGCACTCCAGCCTCAATTTTGGCTTCTAAAAAAATCCGGCGGTTTTGGAATGCTGTGGGAGTTACCAGATTGGCTGTTTGTGTTGCTTTGTTGCATGTCAATTACTCTATGGAGCCTCTGCTTCGGTTGGCTTTACGCCAAGGCCGTTGACCGGCTCAACCGTTTCCCAATTCTCGGCCACAAACTTTTTTGATCCCATGCAAGTTACCTCGTTAATCAGCCGCGAAGACCACGACCACGAGCATCACCATCATCACGATGGTGATGACTGCGCCAGTTGCGGCCACGACCACGAGCACACGAACGTCCGCCTCTCGCAGACCGTCGCGGGGCTGATCTTCGTCGTCAACGCCTTCATCGTGGACTGGCTGTTCGACAACGGCTCCGCCGTCGCCGGGGCCAGCGCGCTGATTGGCGCGGTCATCCTCGGCGCGCCGATTGTCTGGACGTCCATCAAGGATTTGCGGCGCGGCATCTTGAGCATCAACGAACTCGTCGGCATCGCCGTGCTCGCGTCGTTCGCGTCGGGCGACTACAAGACCGCGGGCGTCGTCGCGTTCTTCATGCTCGTCGGCGAAATCATTGAGACCCGCACGGCAGAAGGCGCGCGGGCGAGCATCGAGTCCTTGATCAAGCTGACGCCGACGAAGGCCCGTCGCATCAAGTCTCATTCGTCCCAAGGGACCGATAGGACGGATGGGGCGGAAGAAGAAGTTCCCGTGAGCGAGTTGAAAATCGGCGATGTGATTCGCATCCGCCCCGGCGACAACGTCGCCGCTGACGGCGTGATCCTCACGGGACAAGGCTCGTTCAACCAGGCGAACATCACCGGCGAATCGCTGCCCGTGGACAAACGGCCCGGTGACGAGGTTTTCGCCGGCACGCAAAACCTGACCGGCGCGCTCGAAGTGCGCGTCACGCGCGCGGGCCACGACACCACGCTCGGCAAGGTGCGCGACCTCATCCTCGCCGCCGAGAAGACGAAGCTCCCGATCATGAAGATCGTGGATCAATACATGGGCTATTACACGCCGCTGGTGCTGGTGATCGCCGCGCTGGTCTGGGCGTTCACGAAAGACTTGAACAACGTCATCGCCGTGCTGGTTGTGGCCTGCCCGTGCGCGTTCATCCTCGCCACGCCGACGGCAATGGTCGCCGCGCTCTCCGCCGCCGCGCGCCTCGGCATCCTGATTAAAAACGTCGCCGACATCGAGGCCGCCGCGCGAATCAACGCCTTCATCTTCGACAAAACCGGCACGCTCACGACCGGCAAACTCGCCGTGAGCCGCCTCGCACCGCTGGGCGAGACGAAGCCCGCCGAGCTGCTGCTGCTCGCCGCGTCAGCGGAAAAATACAGCAACCATCCCACCGCCAAGGCGCTCGCGGAACTCGCCGCCGAGGCCGGCGTGCCGCTCGCCGAGCCGCAGAATTTTTCCGAGACCGCCGGGCGCGGCATCAAGGCCGACGTGAACGGCGCGGCCATTCTTGTTGGCCGCGCGCAGTGGCTCAAAGACAACGGCGTGTCGGAGGATTTCCTAAAGTCCGTGGATTTGAATGAAACGGAGGGCTTCAGCCTCGTGTTCGTCGCGCAGAACGGGCGCTGCATCGGCTGGGTTGGGATGCAGGACAAAACCCGCGCCGAGGCGAAGGACGCGCTCGCGGAGCTGAAGGCGTGCGGTGTGCGGCGCATCGCGATGGTGAGCGGCGACCGCCAGCCCGTGGCCAGCCGCGTCGCCGCCGAGATCGGCTGCGCGGAGGCGGCGGGCGACTGTCTGCCGCAGAACAAGGTCGAGTTCGTCCGCGCGATGAAGGCGAAGGGCTACCGCGTCGCGGTCGTCGGCGACGGCGTGAACGACGCCCCGGCGCTCGCGGCGGGCGACCTCGGCATCGCGATGGGCGCGGCGGGCAGCGAGGTGGCGATTCACAGCGCGACGATTGCGTTGATGAACAACGACCTTCGCCGGCTGCCGTTCCTCGTGAAGCTCTCGCGCGGCACGCGCGCGGTCATCAACCAGAATTTTCTCTTCGGCGTGTTCTTCATCCTCGGCGGGCTGGCGCTGGCGGCGTTCGGCTACCTGCACCCCATCGTGGCCGCGCTGATGCACAACGTCGGCTCGCTGCTCGTCGTGTTCAACAGCGCGCGGCTCGTGCGCATGGGCGAGGAACTGGAGCATTACCGGCCGGAAGCGGTGGAACCAAAGTCGGGCGCTGGCTCGCGGCATGAATCAACCGGCCAACTCGCGCCGAAAGTGGCGTGACATAGTTCGGCGAACAGCAATTTTCAGTGGCGGCACGGCAGACTGTTACACATCGTCCGTGGACACATCATCTTCAAAGCGGCTTAACTTCCGCCCGTGTCACAGCGGCAATCCATCCTCAAAAGTTTCGGCCAGCTTATTGTCGGGCGACGGAAAATCTTGGGCATTTCCCAAGAGGAACTGGCCTATCGCTCGGACTTGGATCGAACTTATGTGTCGGGTCTGGAGCGCGGCGTCCGCAATCCATCTCTGACCGCCATCGTCAAGGTCGCCCAAGGCTTGGGCATCACCACTGACAAACTGCTCAAAGGCCTTGAGTCACGAAGCCAGAGCCGGAGGGCGAAATGAGCAGGCCCAAGCGCGGCAGTTTGCAGGGAAAAGTCTGGGCGGTCTTGGAGGACAAGCAGTGGCATTGCCGCAGCCATGAATACAAACGCATTCCGAGCGGGCAGCTTGCCGGCAGCGGTGGCATTCAAGGTTTGCAGCGCGGCACCCAGGAGAGGCGTGGACTGAAAATTGAATCCAAGACCGACCTCTGCGAAGTGTGCAGGCGTAAAACGCGCTGGGACAGGTGGACGGGTGATTTTCAAACGGCGAACGCGCCCGCCGGAATTCCAGCCGCCTTGCAGCAAAAGATTCTCGCCCATTTCGGAAGCACGGACGTGATTGAGCAGCGTGAGCGCCCGACCCATGAACTGGTGATTGATCACCGGTTCCCGATGATCCGCTGGGGTGCGACCGAGTTGAAGCTTTCAGTGGAAATGTCCGAAGCGGAGATTGAATCCAAATTCCAACTGCTCAAGTTTGACGCCGGTGGAAACCACAATCTGCTCAAGAGCCGCGCCTGCGAGGTGTGCTTCAAGACTGGCCAGCGCGGGACGCCGTTTGGAATTAGATTCTTCCATGCCGGCGGCGCAAGCTGGCCGGAAGGAATCCCACCCTTCGGCCCGGAATCCGAAAAAGGCTGCGCTGGCTGCGGTTGGTATGATTTCGCGGGATGGCGTGCCGCGCTGAACCTCAAACTTTCTTCTCCAGCAGCTTCCAATCGGAGTTAGTCATGCACGGGTCGGCGGCGTTGTCAGCGATGGCGCGGAGTGATGGATACAGGGCTTTGCCGATGACTTCCGCGAGGCGGGGCGGGACGGCGTTGCCAATCTGCCACATCGCTTTCTTCATCGAGCCGCAGAAAATGAAATCATCGGGGAAGGTTTGCAGTCGTGCCATCTCACGGGCGGATAGAACGCGGTTTAAGTGCGGATGGACGTGTGTGCCGCCGTGGTTTTCCTTGATCGTCATGCTCGGCAGGCCGGGATACTGACGTTTCCAAGCATCGAAAAAAGTTTCGTAGAGCGAGCCGCCCGGCGGAACCTTGGCCAGGCGCGCCTCCATCGCTTTTGAGTGCTTCGTCCACTCGTGGTTGATTTCGGGAATGCGCTCGTCGGCGGGCAGGCCGCGCAGGCCGGCTTCAATTGGCTGGTAATTCCCTGGCGCAAGCTGCGGCTGCGGATAAGGGTTGAAGCGGCCAAAACGGTTCGCGATGAAAATCGCACGCGGCCTCAACTGTGGAATTCCGTAGTCCGCCGATTCCAAGATGGCAACCGACACCGTTGGGTAACCCGCCTCGGCGAATGCCGCAAGGATGTCCCGATAAAACGCTCCGCCCGCCAGGGTCAGGATGCCGGGCACATTTTCCATCACCACATACCACGGCTGCACGGCCTTGACGACGCGCATGAACTCGCGGAACAACTGGTTGCGCTCGTCCTCCGGCCGGCGGAATCCCGCCACGGAAAACCCCTGGCACGGCGGCCCGCCGGAAACGAGATGAATTTCCCCCATGTCTGCAAGTGCAGTTTTCGGGTCAAAGTCCTGAATCGGCCCACGATGGAGTTCGCACAGAGGAAAATTCCGATGATGAGTGTCGCAGGCGATGTCCACGATTTCCACGGCGGCGCGGGGGGTGTAGCCGGCGCGTGAAAGGCCGCAAGTCATTCCTCCCGCGCCGCAAAACAGATCAATGAACTGAAAACCGTTGGGCTTTGGGATTCTTTCGCTAAATTCGACAAACACTCTGGCCGTGTCGAAATCGCTGCTTTCCAGCTTCCGGCGGACATTTTCGTAACGTCCAAGCCGGGGTTTCTTAAGCCGGGCATTCCGGGTGGACGGGACATCAATCAATAAGTTCTGCGCTGGCGGTTCGCTCAACATAGGCCGAACCATGTGTGACACATCGTCCACGACTGGGCAAGAAGTTTTCCGCTCGGCTTCCCGCGTGTTTCTGCTTGGGCGGGATTTGAAGCGTCCGGGCAGTTCAGGCGTGTAGCAGCTTGCTGGCTTTTAGGAACCGGGTTAGACTCCGCACATGATTCCAGAGTGGAAATTCGCTGACGCCCGGATGCCGACGGGCACGGAACAGAAAAACCTCGCGCGGCTGATGTATGTCGCCTTTCTCGATTTGCGGATACTTTCACGCGAAGGCCGCTCGCAGCAGGCCAAGGATTTGGCAGAGGCGTTCCATAACATTCCGCTGCTCATGCACACGCCGGGTTTCAGCTTCACGGCGTCCCGGGATTTTCTTGGGAACTATCAGCACAAATACGAAGGCCAGTTGCGCTTCGACTATTTGCAGAGTGGGAGAAGTTAAACGGCAATTCACCCGCGCCATGACCGCCATTGAACCAAATCCACACTCCGCAACCGCCAGTCCGCAACCTGCGGACGCCATCGTCTCCGTGCGCGGGCTGACAAAAATCTTCAAGGATTTCTGGGGCCGGCCCAAGGCGCGCGCGGTGGACGGCGTGGATTTCGAGGTGAGGCGCGGCGAAATCTTCGGCCTGCTCGGCCCGAACGGCTCCGGCAAGTCCACCACCATCAAGATGCTTCTCGGCCTGCTGCATCCGACGCGCGGCCACATCGAGGTCTTCGGCCACTCGCCGCGCCACGTCGCCACCAAGGCGCGCATCGGCTATCTGCCGGAGGAATCGTATCTCTACCGCTACCTCGACTCCGAGGAGACGCTGAACTTCTTCGGCAATTTGTTTGAACTGCCCGCGAGCGAACGCCGCCAGCGCACGGAGCAGTTGCTCGACATGGTGGGACTGCGGCAGGTGCGCAGCCGCGCCGTCGGTGAATTTTCCAAGGGCATGCAGCGGCGCATCGGCCTCGCGCAGGCGCTCATCAACGATCCCGACCTCGTCATCCTCGACGAGCCGACCGCGGGCCTCGACCCCATCGGCTGCCGCGAGGTGAAGGACTTGATTCTCGCGCTCGCGCGGCGCGGCAAGACGGTTCTCTTGAGCAGCCATCTGCTCGCCGACGTGGAGGACGTGTGCGACCGCGTGGTGATTTATTACGGTGGCAAAATCCAGGCGCAAGGCCGGCTGAACGAACTCCTCTCCGACCGCAGCGCCGTCCGCATCACCGCGCCCGCGCTCTCGCGCGAAACGACACAGCGCGTGCTGGAACTCATCCGCGCCGACGTGGCCGAAGACAAAATCAAAATAGACAACCCGACGCAGAATCTGGAGAGCTACTTTCTCGACGTGGTGAAAAAGGCCCGCGCCAGCGCGGCGGAAACCAGCGGTGCGACGAGCGACAACCGCGTGGCGGCATTTATCCGTGGTGACGCGGAAACGTCGGCGACGGCGGCCACGGAGAAAGTTTTGGAGCGGCTCACCGCGCCTGCGCCGGCGAAAAGCGAGGCTGCTTCGCTGCCAAAAACTGATTTTGCGCCGGCACCCGCCGTGGACGAAACCAAACTTGCCTCGCTCGCGCAGCCTGCCGCATCGGCGAAGCCCACGCCAGCCACAGAAGCCAAGGCAGAGAAGCCGGTGGATTTGGACAAGGCGAACGAGAAGCTGTCGTCGCTGCTGGGCAAAACGAAGAACTGATTTTGAGCCACGGATGAAACACGGATTAAACACAGATAAGGCAGAAGGGGCGAATGTGTTGGTTGCTTCCGGTGGTTCATCGGCAATTTCATCCGTGTTCCATCCGTGTTCCATCCGTGGCTGAAAAATGCAACGTCTTCTCGCCATCGCCTGGTTGACTTGGAAGGCCGCGTTTCGTTTCCGGCTGTTTCCGCTGCTCGCCGTGCTGCTGCTGTTCGTCGTCGTCGGCCTGCCGCTGGTGATTGAGGACGACGGCACGGCGCGCGGGTTCATCCAGATCGTGCTCACCTACACGCTCGGCGGCGTCACGGCGCTGCTTGGCTTCGCCACGCTCTGGACGGCGTCCGGCACGCTCGCGCGCGACGTGGAGGAGTGCCAGATGCAGATGGTCGCGGTGAAGCCCGTCGCCCGCTGGCAAATCTGGCTCGGCAAATGGCTCGGCCTCGTGTCGCTCAACGCGGCGCTGCTGATGGTGGCCGGCGGTGCGGTGTTTGCGCTCATCCACTGGCGCGCGGAAAAACTGCCGGCGGCGCAGAGGGAAATTTTGGAGCGCGAACTGCTTGTGGGCCGCAATTCGTTCAAGCCGGCGAAGCCCGACATTGAGACGCAGGTGGAGAAGGAAGTGCAGGCGCGGCTGATTCAGGGTGGCACGTTCACGTCGGAGGAAACGACGGCATTGCGGGCGGCCATCCGGGAGCAGGCCGTGGCCCTGGCGCAGGTGGTTCCGCCGCGGCTGGGGCGGCGCTGGACGGTTGACCTGGGCGGGGCGAAGAGTTTCCTGCGCGACCAGCCGATGCAGATGCGCGTGAAGTTTTCCACGCCCGAACCCGCCGACGCCGCGCTGGGCAAGCTGGTCAAGATGCGCTGGCAGATGGGCGTGCCCGGCTCGGCGCAGGTGCAGCGCGGCGAGGGCGCGCTGCCGCCGGAGTCGTTCCACGAGTTTCCGCTCGCGCCCAACCTGTTTGACGAGCACGGCGTGCTGACGCTGATCTGCTACAACCTGGACGAGCAAACGCCGATGTTCGTTTCGTTTGAGAACGGCCTGGAAGTGCTGTATCGCGAGAGCGGCTTCGGCCTGAACTTCACGCGCGGGCTGGCGGTGATCTGGCTGTGGCTCGCGCTGCTGGCCGCGCTCGGCCTGGCGGCGGCGAGTTTCCTGTCGTTCCCGGTCGCGGCGTTCGTCGCGTTGAGCGTGCTGGGCGTGGCGCTGTCGAGCGGGCTGCTGGCGTCGGTGGTGGAGTCGGGCACGGTCTTTGGCGTGGACGAGCACGGCGGGCGCAAGCCGACGACGCTGCTGGACCAGCTGACGATGCCGGCGTTCAAGGCGCTGCTCGGCGTGGTGAACCTCGCGCAATCCTTCTCGCCCATCGAGGCGTTGAGCACGGGCCGCAGCATCACGTGGGCGGTGCTGGGCCTGGCGTGCCTGCAAATCCTCGTGGTGCTCGGCGGCGTGCTGGCGCTGTTCGGCATCGTCATGTTCACCCGCCGGGAACTGGCCGCGCAGTCGGCGCACTGACATGCACGGGCGCTTCTTCAAAATCATCCTGCTCGCGGCCCTCGCGCTGGGCTTGGGCGGTGCATCGATTATGCAGGGTCGGTTGAACCGCGCGCGGGCGGAACTGAAGCTTACGCGCGCCGAGCCGCTGCAGAACGCGCCGCCGGTGCTGGCGTTCACCACGGTGGCGCTCGGCGGCTTTCGCGGGCTGATCGCGAACGTGCTGTGGATCCGCACGACGGATCTGCAGATGAACGATCAGTTTCACGAGGCCGTGCAGCTCGCCGGCTGGATCACTAAACTCCAGCCGCGCATGGCCACCGTGTGGATTCATCAGGCGTGGAACATGGCCTACAACATTTCGCGCCAGTTCCCCGAGGATCGCGACCGCTGGCCGTGGGTGCGGCGCGGCCTCGAACTGCTGCGCGACGAGGGGCTGCGCTACAATCCCGATGATCCGCAGCTTTACCGTGAGCTGGCGTATCAATTCCAGCACAAGCTCGGCGGCAACCAGGACAAGGCGCACTTTTACTACAAGAAAACCTGGGCGGCGGAGATGACAGAGGTCTTCGGCGGGCCGCGCCCCAATTTTGATGAACTGATCGATCCGCAGACCGATGATGCAAAGCGCCGCGCCGCGCTGCTCCGCGAGAAATACAAGCTCGACCCGCGCCGCATGAAGGCCGTGGACGCCAGGCATGGCCCGCTCGAATGGCGGCTGCCGGAGTCGCACGCGATTTACTGGGCCGCCGCCGGGCTGGAAATCGCGCCGCACGACGAATCCATTCAGTTGCGCCGCGTGCTCTACCAGTCCATGGATCTCGCGGCGCGGCGCGGGCGGATTGTGACGATGGAGCCGTTCGAGTTCGGCCCGAACCTCGCGCTCATTCCCAAGGCCAACGCCGCGTATGAACAATTGATGGCGGACGACGCGGATTTCCGCGCGGCCATCGGCGTCGCGCACGACAACTTCCTCAAGAATGCCGTCGCGGCCTACTACACCAACAACCGCGAGGCCGAGGCGCGGAAGATGTTCGACTACGCGTGCAAAAAATACCCCGGCTTCGCCCGCGGCTTCGACCTCGACGAGTTCGTTCTCATTCAGGTCACGTCACAGGCGGACATCAGCAGCGTGGACAAGATGCGGGTGATTCTTCAAGGGCTGCTGGGGCGGTCGTTCTACTGTCTTGCGCTCGGCGAGGATGACATGGCCACGAGTTATGCCGGCATGGCGCGCAAGCTCTGGCTGCGGCACGAGGAAAAGGCCGCCCGCATGGAGAAAGGCCGCCTGAATCTGCCGCCCTACGAAACGCTGCGCGGTGAAGTGTTGCAAGAAATCCTCGATCAAAGGAACCCTGCCTTCAGCGCGCAACTCGCCGCCCAACTGCGGACACGGCTGGGATTGCCGGCGGCCACGCTGGCCCCGGCGAAGGAGCCGAAGTGAGCCGGGGGATTTGAAACCAGTTCACCGCCGCTCGGCGTGGACGTCCAGCGCGTCGCGCAGGCCGTCGCCGAAAAAATTCAGCGCCAGCAGCGTGAGCGCGAGCAGTGTGGCGGGAAATAAAATCAGCCACCAATAGACGCGCACCGGGTTCAATTGTCCCACGCCGTCTGCAATGAGCGAGCCGAGGCTGGCATACGGCGGCTGCACGCCAAGGCCGAGGTAGCTCAAGAACGATTCGTAGAGGATGATCGAGGGCACGGTGAGCGTGACATAGACGATGATAACGCCAAGCACGTTGGGCAGGATGTGCGAGAGGAGGATGCGCGCATGGCTCGCGCCCAGCACCCGGCTGGCCTCGACAAAGCCGCGCGTCCGCAGCGACAGCACCTGGCCGCGCACGATGCGCGCCATCGTGAGCCACGACACCGCGCCCAGCCCGGCGAAGAGGCCGGTGAACCGCAGCAGGGCCGCGCCGTCGGCGGAGATGAATTTGCCCTGCGCCTTGGCGAGAAAGGCGTTCAGCGTCGTGAGCAGAACGATGACGAACACGATGGACGGCAGCGAGTAGAGCACGTCCACGAAGCGCATCATCACGCTGTCCCAGCGTCCGCCGAGGTAGCCGGCCACCGCGCCCCACAGCACGCCGATGACAAGGCTCACGCCTGCGCCGACCACGCCGACGAGCAGGGAAATGCGCGCGCCGTAAAACACGCGGCTCAACAAGTCGCGCCCGTGCAGGTCGGCGCCGAACCAGTGCTTCGTGTCCGGCGGTTGAAACTGCGCCTCGGAAATTGCCACGGGCGAATACGGTGAAAGCAGCGGCCAGAGCAGCACGAGCAAAACCACCGCGGCGAGAAACCACGCGCTCACGACGGCGACGCGGTTGCGCCGGAAACGCCGCCACGCGCGCTGGTTCGGACTCAAGGGGAGGCCAGAGGTGAGAGGTGAGAGGTGAGAGGGATCACCTGATTGGCCGTCGCCCGGGGCTGTGCGCTGACCGCTGATGGCTGACGGCTCACTCATATCTCACGCGCGGGTCGAGCACGCTGTAGGCGAAGTCCACGAGCAGATTCAGCACGAGCAGCAGCACGGCGTAGAGCAGCACCAGGCCGACGACCATCGTCTGGTCGCGGTTGAGCGAGCTGTTCACCATGAACACGCCGATGCCGGGGATTTGAAAAAGATTTTCCACCACGAACGAGCCGGTCAGCAAATCCGCGAGCAGCGGGCCGGAGTAGGAAACGACCGGCAGCACCGCGAGGCGGAAGGCGTGCCGCAGCAGCACCTGTGTTTCGCCCAGCCCTTTCGCGCGGGCGGTGCGGATGAATTCGGCGTGCAGCGTCGTCATCATGCCCTCGCGCATGAGCCGGGCGACGCGCCCGGAGAAGTAGAGGCCGAGCGTGAGCGTGGGCAGCACGGCGTGCCACGGCGACGCGAACAGCGCCACGGGAAACCACCGCCAGTGAATCGCCAACGCCATGACGAGCAACGGCCCGATGACGAGGCCGGGCACGCACACGACGAGAATGGCGAGGAAGCTTCCGGCGTAATCCTCCCACCGGCCCTTGCGGACGGCGGTGAAGAATCCCAGCGGCACGCCGACGCCGAGCGCGAAGCAGAACGCCAGCCCGCCGAGCGCGAGCGACACGGGCAGCCCCTGCGCGATGATGTCGGTGACGGTGTGGTTGCGGTATTTGAGCGACGGGCCGAAGTCGCCCTGCGCCACGCCGCCGAGGTAGCGGAGGTATTGCTGCCAGACTTCCTCGTCGAGGTGGTATTTCGCGGCGAGGGCGCGTTCGATCTCCGGCGTGGCGGGCTTGCGCTCCTTGTCGAACGGCCCGCCGGGCGCGAGCTTGATGAGCGCGAAGGCCAGCCCGCTGATCACCAGCAGCAGCGGGATCATGAAGGCGATGCGCTTCAGGAAATACATGGCTCAAGTAATCGTCGTTCGCACCGGCGCTGTGTGCCCGTCCGCGGGTTTCATTCTTCGAGGACGAGTCAATATTGCGCGACGTCACGGCCCAATAATTTTCCGGCCGCGCGGCGGCTCACTGCAAGTAGGGCCGCAGCCACGGCCAGCCGTAACGCCAGCCAAGCCAGCCGCCCACCACCAGCAGAAGGACGCCGCCCACCACCATGGCCAGCCGGCGGCGGGCCAGCCGGCGATCCGGCTGCTCCCAATACCACGCGATCCAAATGCTGACTTCATAAAGGAACTGCAGCGGGACGAACATCGCCACCTGCGTGAGCACCTCCGGCGTGGTCAGCAGCGCGCCAAGCACGAGGTTGATGAGCACCATGTAGCGGCGGAAGCCCGCGAGCATCCGGTAGTTCAGCAGGCCGATCTTCACCAATGCCAGCAGGATGACTGGCATCTCGAAGCCCAGCCCCATGCCGAGCATGAACTTGATGCAGAAGCTGAAATACTCCGCCGCCTGCCAGAAGGGCATGTCCACGCCCATCCAGGCCGACCATTTGTCCGCCGCGTTGAGCGCCAGCGGCAACAGAACGAAGTAGCAGAGGCTCACGCCCAGGACGAACAGGAACACGGCGGGCGTCATGGCTTTCATGAAATACTTGCGCTCGCGGGACTTGAGCGCCGGCAGCACAAACTGCGCGATGTAAAACATGACGAACGGCGCGGCCAACAGCAGCCCGCCGAAGAACGCGATGTGCAGCGAGTTGATGAACGGCTCCGCCGGGCTTTTGTAGATGATGGGCTTGGCCTTCTCCGGCGGCACTTTGTCGTTCGTCGAGCGCACGCCCAGCGCGAGCACCTTGTTGGTGCCGAAGTCCATGGGCGTGAGTTCCAGTTCGATAAACTTGTTCGTGGCGAGCGGCCAGCCGGGCAGGTTGTTCGTGGCCAGTTTGAAGTTCAGCACCTCCTTCGGCCCGAGCATCACGGAGATGTGCTGGCGCTTGTCCGGATACAGGTGCCCGGCGCGCTCCAGCGGCCATTTGAGGATGGCGACGATCCAGTTCCCCGCCATCAGGCAGACGACCATGGCGATCAGGACGGCCGCCGCCACTTTGATGAGCACCCAGCGGAAATCCTCGAGGTGCTCGAGAAAGGTCTTCACCGGCCCGCCCTCGCCGCCTTCGTCCGAATCGAACAGGCTGTCCGAGTCGCCCCCGCCGGGCGGCACCACGCCGCCGATGCTTTTCGGCGACGAAGCCTCCCCGTGGTGATAGTGCGAGGATTCCTCCTCGGAATGGTGCGCATATTCGTCGTAAGCCGGATCGTGATGCGGATCACCGTGAACATCGTAATGCGGATCGCTGTGGTGGGAATCGTCGTGATGTCCGGGAGCGGCCTCGGTTTCCGGGGAGACGACGGGCGGCGTGGAGGCGTCCGGCATTCCAGAATTCTCATCCCCATGGTGCGGGATGTGACCGGCATCCGCCGCGTGGGGAGTGTTCGCCTCGTAAGCCGTGGTCGCCGATCCTTCGTCGCCTTGGACGGGATGACTGCCTATCGGCGCGTCGTGTCCAGCCTGCTGGCCGGCGTCCTCGGGTTGGGAGCGCGGTGCATCGCCCTGGTTTGCCATGGTGGAAACCCGCCCGGATTACCTCAAGCCTTGGGAGCGGAGGAAGATTGCGGCGCGGGATCCGGCTTGCGGGGGGCGGGCGGGGGCGGGGGCGGCTCATTCATGGCGCGCTCCATCTCGTTTTGGACATCGGTGGATGCCTTCTTGAATTCCTTGATGCCCTGGCCGAGGCCCTTCATGAAGGTGGGGATTTTGTTCGCCCCGAAAAGGATCAGCGCCACGACGGCGATGAGGATCAGTTCGCCACCACCAAGGCCCATCACTGCAAGAGTAGTGTTCATAAATCAGGATAAATCAGACGGTTTGCTGGCGGGCGCGTCGCTCGACGCCTTCTTGAATTCCTTGATGCCCTGGCCCAAGCCTTTCATGAAGGTGGGGATTTTGTTCGCGCCGAAAAGCACCAGCGCACGACGGCGATGAGGATCAGTTCGCCGCCACCGAGTCCAAGGACTGCAAGAGTTTCATTCATAAATCGTAAATTCGACGCCAACCTAGGCCAACCCCTTCACCGAGTAAAGCGGCAAAATGCGCCACGGATGCGGCACGGTTAGCCGTGAAGGGGATGCGGCCCGCCCGCGGGAGATCAAAGCAGCGGCTTGGGCTTGAGGAGGATGAAGTCGCCGCGGCGGTTCTTCGACCACGCCGCCTCGTTGTGGCCGGGGTCGGCGGGCCGATCCTCGCCGTAGCTGCGGGTGTAGACGCGATCCGGGCCGACGCCGGCCCGGACGAGATACTCGCGGACGGCCAGCGCGCGGCGCTCGCCGAGGGCGCGGTTGTATTCCTCGGTGCCGCGCTCGTCGCAATGGCCTTCGACCAGCATCTTGTTGGCGGAAGCGCCGCTGCTCTTCAGGTAGGCCGCGACCTCATCAATCTTCTTCTGCTCGGTCTTCTTGATGGTGGCCTTGTCGAGATCAAAGAACACGGTGTTGCCGCTGAACATCACGGCATCCTTGAGCATGCCTTCGTATTCATCCCCGCTCAATCCGATGGGAGCGCCCGGGGGAGGAAGGGGAACTGGGTTTGAATCCGGGGGGGTTGTCGGCGTAATGGCACCGCCTTTGGCCAGATCGGTGGAACTCAATCCGCCCGTGTTCGCCCTTGGCACCCCGCCGTCGCCGCCGGGCGCGGGGCCGCGAGCGCCGCCGATGGGCGTGATGTGTTTGCCGTTCTTGCCGGCGCAGCCGGAGGTGGCGAGCAGGAGGAGGGTGGAGCAGGCGATTAAACTGACGATTTTTACGGTTCTCATTTTATCTGTGGTTTGTTGTGGCACGGCTTATCTCGCCCAACTGGGTTGCGAATTGCCCCCCGAAATTTTGCGGACATCCTTGACCTGTTTAGTGGGCACGTCAAGCAAAGACAAAAATCGCGACTCGTTCCTCCCGCGCCGCGTGAAAACCACCGTCCGCGAGTTCGGCGCCCACGAGGGATCCTCGCCCGGCACCAGCGCCGTCACCTCGCCGCCCTCCGCCGGCACGGTGCACAGCTCGAAGCCGCCGCGCCGCGTGGTGAACAGAATCGTCTTCCCATCCGGCGACCAGTCCGGCTCCGTGGCGTTGATGACGCCAATCGTCCGCAGCCGCCGCATCGGCCCGCCGCCGGCGGACACGAGGTAAAGCGCGGAAGTCCCGCCGTCCTCGGAGCTGAAGCAAATCTGCGAGCCGTCCGGCGACCAGCATGGCGAGGCCGCGCCGATGGCGGTGCGGGTGACTTGCTTCAAGTTTTTTCCGTCGGTATCGGAAGTGTAGACATCCAGCCGCCCGTCCTTGCTTAAAATCATCGCCAGTTTTCGCCCGTCGCGGGTGACGGCGGCGCTGGTGCACAGCCCCGGATAACGCGCCACCACTGCGCGTGCGCCCGTCGCGATGTCGTGCGAAAAAATATAGGGCGGCCCCTTGGAATAGGAGGTGTAGTAAAGCGCCCGATTCTCACGCCCCCAGCACGGCGCGGCGACAATGGAACTGTCCTGCGTGAGCTTCGCGGCGTTGTGGCCGTCGTAGTCCGCCACGTAAATCTCGCTCGTTGCGCCGGTGTCCACCTTGAAGGCGATGCGCGTGAGTGCGATGCCGGGGCGGCCCAGCGCCGCGAGGATTTCGTTGGCGAGCGCGTGCGCCTGCTGGCGCGCGGAGCCGCCGGAGAAGGCCCGCGCCAGCAGCACGGTCTTGCTCACCGGCTCGACGAGCCGCCCGTCGGTGCGGTCGGCGGTGTTTTGGCCGGTGACGAGCGCGCGGGCGTCCTCGGCCTTCACGAGCTTGCAGCCGCCGACTTCGAGGTCGAATTTCAAAGTCGAATCCACCTCGCCCGTGAAGCCGCTGACGGAGAGGGGGATCAATTTCGACTGGTCGTAAATCTTGGTCACGTCCAGCACTTCCGGGGCTTGGGCGAAAACGTGGAACGAGCCCGCCACGGTGAGCGCAGCACACAGCGACAATTTGAAAAAGGAACGGTGGTTCATCCGAGCTGGCGTTTGGCTTTGAGGTTGAAGTTGATGTTGAAGGTGCGCTGCGCGTCGCGCGCGCCTTCGGGAAATTTCTGGATGAACTTCACGGCGTCGAGGGTGCGCTGCACCGACTTGTCCACCAGCGAGCGTCCGGAGCGCTGGAGGAGCCGCGCGCTCACCACCGTGCCGTCGCGCGCGATGGTTACGGTGGCCTGCACCACGGCGCTGTCGTCGTTCACGTCGTCGGGGATGGCCCAGGCGTTCTGATAGATGCTCACGACAATCTGGCCGTAGTTGGCGAACGCCTCGCCGCCGGGGCCGAGCGGCTCGGCGGAAATGGGCGAGGAGAGATTGTTCTTCAGCGAGTTGACCGAACTCTTCAAACCCGCCAGCGCCTTGGCGCGCGCCTGTGCGGCGGCGGCCTCGGCGGCATCGTGCTGCTCGGTCGCGACGGCCTTTTTCTTGTCGGTCTCGCGCTTCACGTCGCTCGGCTTGGTTTTGGCCTTGGTGAAATCAAACGGTGATTTTTGCGGAGCCGTCTTGGTGGTTTGCTTTTGAGCTTTCGGTGGCGGTTCAACGATGACGGGTTTGGTGACAGTTTTTTTTACCGGCGGAACCGGCAGGATTGGGTCTTTGACGACGGGCTTGGGCGGTTCCGGCGGCGGCTTCGGCGTTGGCACTGGCGCGGGTTCTACCTTCGCCACCGGCTGTTGAGGCGGCGGTGGAGGCGTCGGCACCGGCTGCTCAATCTTCGCGGCGGGCGGTGGCGGAGCGCCGGTGGGGCTGCCGCCGCCAGAGAGCGCCGAATCCAAAACCGTGCGCGGGATGAACGTGAGCGCCGGCGGCGACTCGGGCCGGCGCTTCGACAGGAATCCCGGCGCGAGCAGCACAATGACCGCCAGCAGGCCGTGGAGCACGGCGGAACTGGCGAGACATTTTTTTTGCAGCCGGTTCATTTATTTCGTCGGGTCGGTGCGGAGCGCAAAGCGCGTGATGCCGTTGCGCTGGCAGCGGTCAATGATGGCGTAGGTGTATTTGTTCAGCCCGTTTTCGTCGGCGCGGATGTAGATGACGGTGTTCGGATTCGATCTGGACGCCTTCACCAGTTCCGCCTCGATCAAATTCAAATCCATCCGCCGCCGATCCAGCATATACGCTCCCTGCGCGCTGACCTCGACGGTGCGAATGTCGCTTTTCTCCACCGGCTTGTCGGGCCGGCCGCCCGCCGGGAGTTGCAGGTCAATGCCCTGCTCCAGCAGCGGCGTGGTGATGACGAAGATGATCAGCAGCACGAACGCCAGGTCGAGCAGCGGCGTGATGTTGATCTCGTTCAACGTCACCAGCGAATTGCGTTGGGAAAAACGGCGCATCGTCATTCACGGCGGAACGGTTCCGCCATAATCATTCCACTTTCATTCCACATCCTCGCGCAAGTATTCCGCCTCCATCTTCGAGGCGAGTTCCTGCGCGAAATTATCGAGTTCCACCGTCTGGGTGCGCAGGTTGTGCACCAGCCAGTTGTAGCCAAACATGGACGGGATGGCCACGAGCAGCCCGGCCACGGTCGTCACCAGCGCGGCGGACACGCCGGGGGCCATCGTGGCGAGGTTCGCCTTGCCCGACTGCGCGATGTGCCCAAACGTGCTCATCACGCCCCACACCGTGCCGAGCAGGCCGAGGAACGGCGCGCCGCTGACCGCCAGCGCCAGCGTGATCAGTCCCGACTCCAGCTTCAACGACTCGCGCGCGACCACGCCTTCCAGCGAGCGCTTCACGTGTTCCATGGATTTCAGGGAAATGTGTTTCCGCCGGCCCGCTGCGTCCGGCTGCTTGAGCCGGGCGTCAATGGCGAGGCAGCCCTCCTGATAGACGGAAAAAAGCGGGCAACCCTCCACCAGAACTCGGCGGGCAAAAATGCCGAGCACGCCCGGTTGCGCGCGAAACTCGGCGTCGAAATACTGGTTGAGCCGTTTTGCGCGCCGCATCTGCATGGTTTTGGAAATCATCACCGACCATGCAAAGATGGAGAGCACCACGAGCAGGAAAATCACCGCCTTGCCCTCCACCGTGGTCTGCTCCCAGATGTAGAGCATCTCGGTCTTGTCGCCCGCGGCGGCGAAAAAACAGTTGGCGGCGTTCATAGAAACAACATCGGCGGACTGCGGCTCCACCGTTCCTATTCACCACAAGACACCGGCGCAACTGAAATCACTTGTTGCGGCGGGCGCGGGCGGGATCGGTGCGGAGCAAGGTGCCTTCCGACAAATGCCCCTCGACGCCCCGGGCGATCAGTCGCTCGGCGGCGTCGGCGGGATTTTTCCCGAACAGCCCCGTGTCCACCAGGCTCACGAGATACTCGTAGACGTGCGGCGTGGTGGAGACCGTGAGGGTCACCGTCTTGACGCTGTTCGGTTGTCGAGGCATTCTTTTGCCATTCTTATGGCAATATATCTAGCCGAGGGCAAGGGCAATTTCCCGAAAGTTATTCACAGGCTGGCGGCGGCGGTTTGAACATTGAACCCCGCGTTTCCACTGATAAGCTCGCGTCCACGATGACCCGCGCGAAGAACACCCGTTCCGCCCGTCTGCCCGCCTTCCGGCTGCAGGAGAGCGGGCTGTTGCTCGTCATCTTCATTCTCGGGCTGCTGCTGACGATGTTCGGCGGCACGGTGAAGGTGGCGAAGTTCGAGACCAACGCCCAGGGCGAGCGCCAGCGCGTCTTCACCACCGGCGCGGACGGCGAGCAGATGCCGGCCTTCGAGGAGAAGAACAAATTCCTCAACGCGCAAAACCTCACCCAGCTCGCCAAGGACACGAGCTTCATCGCCATCATGGCCGTGGGCGCGACGTTCGTTATCATCGCGGGGCAGATTGACTTGAGCGTCGGCGCGATTTACGCGCTCGCCTCGGTGCTGGGCGCGCTGGTGTTTCACGCCTTCGGGCCGAATGGCGCTAGCGCCGCGCACCCGGTGCTCGGTGCGGTGCTGGGCATGGGCACGTGTGTCGGCGTGGCGACAGTGTGCGGCCTGCTGAACGGTGCGATGGTCGTCGCGCTGCGCGTGCATCCATTCATCATCACGCTGGGCACGATGGCGATTTTTCGCGGCGTGGCGTTTGTCATCACCAAGGGCCAGTCCGTCGGCGAGTTCCCGACAGCGTTTCGACAGTTGGTGCAGTGGCAGACCGGCAACGGCTTGAGCCTCGTGCCGCTCGGCGTGATGGTGCTGGTGGCCATCGCGGGCGGAATTTACCTCACGCGGCTGGCGGCGGGCCGGCGCATCTATGCCGTCGGCGGCAACGAACTGGCGAGCCGTTACAGCGGCCTCCGCGTGGCGCGGGTAAAATTGAGCGTGTTCATCTACTCCGGGCTGACGGCGGGCGTGGCCGCGTTGCTGGCGCTCGGCTACTACGGCAGCGCGTCCTCCGGCGACGGCGCGGGCTACGAACTCGACGTCATCGCCGCCGCCGTGGTGGGCGGCGCGAGCCTCACCGGCGGCAAAGGCTCGGCCCTCGGCGCGCTGCTGGGCGCGCTCATCATCAAGCTGATTGACAACGGCATCGTCATCCTCGGCATTGATCAGAACTACAGCCGCATCATCATCGGCGTCGCCGTCATCCTGGCCGTCGTGCTCGACCAGTTCAACGCGTGGCTCGCCCGCCGCCGGATGAGCAAGGTGGGGTGAAGTGGCCTGCGCGCCAAGCCATGAGAACCGTCCTGTTCGCCGCACTGCTCTGTGCTGCTGGCTTGATCTTCCCGTGCACTCACGGCCGGCAGAACGATGCGCCCCGTAATTATTTCCTCGAAGCTTGTGCCATACACGGGGCCATGCATCGGAAAACCGTTGGTCTTTTCTCGCGCGGGCTTTCCCGAGAAACCGGAAAAGGGAAAAACCCGGCCCTGTGGGTAGATGCGATCAGGAGGAAGTGACAAGCCGGGGTCTGGAGGAGCGCGAAAGAAATCGCCGGGGTCTGCGGAGGCGCGGGAAGCAGCGTTGATTTCAGCGAGCGAAAAAGAAATCACCAGCACAGCGGTTAAGGCTGCGATCCTCGAAGAGTCAGGTGCGACTTTCATAGGCGATGAATCCGCGTTCATCTGTGCTCACTAACGGCCAAATCATTTTGTGGACAGCGGCGGGAGTTTCGCCCCGTAGTAGACGGCACGATGGCGGTTGTCGTCGTAGGCGAAGTGGAGCCATTGCTTGTCCTTGCTCACGAAGCCGTCGGGGTAATTCAGCCGGCCCTTCGGCCCGTCGCTCGACTCGGGCACGAGGACGCGACGATAGGGCCATGTCTTCAATCCGTCGAAGCTGATCCACAACGCCAACGGGCTGCGATGCGACGGATTTGGATTGTGCAGCATCGCGACGGTGTCACCGCCGAGCGGATGGAGCGTGGCCTTGGAGCCGGGATTGGGAATGTCCGTCTTGCGCGCGAACTCCGGCCAGGTGCGCCCGCCGTCCTTGGACTCCGCGTAATAGAGCACGCCGCCCAGCCGATCCGCGCGGATGATCATCGCGATGCGGCCGTCGTTGAGTTCGGCGAGGTTGTTCTCGGCCCAGCCGAAGTAGAGGTCGTTCGTCGTGAGCCGGATGTTGCCGTGCTCGGTCCAGGTCATGCCGCCGTCGCCGCTCATGATGACCCCGTTGCGCGGGTTGGTGAACTTGCGCTCCAACGGCGGTTTCGACTGCTCCGCGTCCGGCCCGATGTAATGCTGGAACGGAATGATGATGCGCCCGTCGCGCGCGATGATGTGATTGCGGATGAACGTGCGCTCCTTCAGTCGACCCGGCACCTCGTGCGGTTTGCTCCACGTCTTGAACGAATCGTCGCTGGTGAGGAACCACGAGCGCCAGTCATTGGCCCAATGCTTCGAGTGCGTGCCGAAGAACAGCGTCGCACGCTGGCCGCGAATCATCAGCTCCGTCGGCCCCTGGCCAATGGTCTTGCCCTCCCGCGGGAATCCGACATCGAACCGCTCCAGCTTCGACCACGTTTTGCCCTGGTCGTGGCTGCGCGAGACGCCGGTGTAATTCAGCGGCGACGGCTCGGTGTCGCCGCCCGCGAGGATGAACAAAATCCACGAGCCATCGGGCAACTCGCGCAGCGTGGTGTCGCAGACCATCTTGTTCGGCGTGATGCCGTCGTAGGCGAAGACCTTGCGGTCGTGCTTCGCGTCCTCGGCGGCCTGCTTTTCCCAATCAGCGGCGGAGGAATGGCCGCAAAAGAACGCAGAAAACGCAAAGCCGAGGAGGCTGGATATGGTGTGGCGCATGGTCATTTTGATTTCAAGGCGGCCTCAATGCTCGCCGTGACGTGCTTCGCGAGCAGCTCCGATCCGGCGGCGGAGAAATGGACGTCGTTGGGCCGTTGCAGATCCGCCACGTGCGGCGCGATGGCGGCGTGGAGGTCGTCAATGGCCACGCCGCTTTCCTCCATCACCTTTTTCGCGACGACGTTGTATCGATCCACGCTGCCGAAACGGCGAATGGGCGAGATGTTGCCGCCATTGGGCACGGGCGTGGTCGTGGCGAAAACCAGTTTCGCGCCCGTGGTCTTCATCTGCTTCACCAGTTCGCGCAGATTCTTCTCGTAAATCTCCGGCGGCGCGTGACGGACGCCCTCGGGCGGGAGCTTCGCGTCGTGCAGGCCGAAGTTGAAATGAATCACGTCCCACTTTTTGTCGCCGAGCCACGACTTGAGATGCGTCAGGCCGTTGCCCGTGGAACTGCAATTCGCCGGCGGGCGGTGCACATTGGCCTTGCCCTTGAGCAGCGCGCGCACCGTCAGCGTGTAGCCCATCGAAACCGAATCGCCGATGAGCAGCACACGCGGCAGGCCGGCGACATCCTCCACCGGCGCGAGCGAGGAGTCGGGCGCGGGTTTGGGTTTCGCCACCGTCTTGGCGGGCGAATCGGCGGCGTTCAACGCCGTGAGCGACGCCAGCAGCAGGACAGTGAGGAGCGTGCGTGTTCGCTTCATAGCGTGAGCGGCTTGAGACGGAGGCGGCGGTATTCCATCTGGCCCCGGTCGCCTTCGAGGCCGATGGGGCCGGTCGCCGGCACCTTCATGTTGTCGGTGAGCAGCTCGCCGTTGCACGTCGCCGTGGCGACGCCGTTCTTCACGGTGACAACGAGTTCATTCCAGTCGCCCTGCTTGAACTGCTTGAGTTGGTTGTAGGGGCCGGCGAGCAGAAAGTCGCGGCACTGGAGCTGCGGCTGGCGAATGAAGACACCACTGTCGGCATTCGGCGTGGCGCGAAATTCGAGCTTGAGGATGAAGTCGTCGCCGAACTCCCGCGTGGTCGAAAGCTGCTGGATGCGCCGCCCCTCCGGCGGCGTGGTGACGACGAGGCGTCCGTTGATCGCGCGATAACGGCCGTCGGGACTCGCGGCCTTCCCGTCGAACGTCGCGGCTTCCTTGATCTCGACAAACACCGGCGCGTCGGGCTTGGGGTTCTTCGCCGGCGCACGCGGCGGCGTGGGCCGGAAGCCCCAGCCGGTGAGGTCGCGGCCATTGAAGAGGCTGATGAATCCCGGCTCCGGCGCGAACACGTCGGCCTCCGTGTCAATGAAACCGAGCGTCGCAAAAACCGGACGCAACGCCGCCGCCCAACGGTCATAGCCCGCCGGATTGAGATGGAGCAGGTCGCCGAACCACGCCGGGTTCGCGTCGCCCTTCGCGTCGGCGAACAACGTCCACGTGTCGAGCACGGTGATCTGCGGGTCGCCCTTCACGGTGGCTTCGTAGAGCGAGTTGACCCGCTTGATTTTCTCCGCTGGCCGGTTCTTCTCGGCGGAACTCGGAAACATCCGGCACAAAACGATCGGCACCTTCGGATGCCGGGCCTTGATGGCGGCGAGAATTTTCTGGAAGTTGCGCCCGATGGCCTCGGGGTCAATGCCCACCTCGATGTCGTTCGTGCCCAGCAGCAACACGATGGCCGACGGGTTCAAGTCGAGCACATCCTCGGCGAGGCGGATCAGCATTCCCCGCGTGGTGTCACCACCGATGCCGCGGTTCGCGAGCTTCATGCCGGGAAACTTGCCCTTGAAGTCCGCGCCCCATCCCTGCGTGATCGAGTCGCCGAGGAAGACGACGGCCTTTTGATCCGCCTGCACCCGCTGCGCCCAAGCGGTGCGCGATTCCTGCCAGCGCTTCACGTAGGCGTCGTAGCGGCGCAATGCGCCCTCGCCCGGCAGCCCGCTTTCGTCGGCGGGCAGGGCCTTGGAATTGGTCTGCGGCGGCGCGGCTCCCTGGACGGAACCCAGCGCGGCGAGCGTGAAACAAAGAGTAAAAGCCAGCGACCGAACAAAGGATGGTTTGGAGTCAGAATTTGATTTCATGTTCGGGCAATCCTAGAGCCAGTCACTTCGCCGGCCAAGCCAACTTCTGGCCGTCCTTCAGCAAACGCCCGCGCAGCTTCGCGTAGATCACTTGCTGCACCGGCACCTTGTCATCCATCGCAAAGCACGCCGCCGTGGCCGCGCTCTGGCTCGTGACCATGAAGACCGGCTCCATGCGGATGCTGCTGAAAGCCGTGTGGCTCGCGGAGAGCGCGAAGGTGACGAACAAATTCTCGCATTCGTTCTGCTTCGGAACGATGGCGGCGTAGCCGATCTGATATGGCGGCGCGCCGTCGCGGCCACCGGCGGTCTTGCCCTCGCGGATGACCACCCCGTCCTTCACGATGCGCCGAATCTCGTGCGTGTCCGTGCCGTAGCTGCCGAGGCTGACGGAGTTCGGTGCAACCTGCCGGACGAAGGTGTGATGTTCGGTGATGACGAGGTCGGAAACCATGCGCCGCGCCTCGCGGATGTAGAGCTGGTGCGGCCAGCCGCCGTT
The DNA here is from genome assembly GCA_016235585.1 of Verrucomicrobiota bacterium. Classification (GTDB taxonomy): domain Bacteria; phylum Verrucomicrobiota; class Verrucomicrobiia; order Limisphaerales; family JACRJY01; genus JACRJY01. The sequence continues at coordinate 25,368 of JACRJY010000087.1, forward strand.
GTCGGTGAACTCATCGCGCGGCAGGCCGAAGCGTTTCATGTCCTCGCGCACTTTCACCGGCACGCGCGGGTCGGTGGCGAGGAAGTGCAAAAGGCCGCGATGATAATTCTCGTGCTCCTTCGCGATCTGCTCGCGGCGCGCGTAGCCCGCCTCCGGCCAGTCCCAGCTCGCGCCCGGCAGATTGCCGCCAAAGGTCGCGGTGTTGAAATCCCATTTCCCGTTGGGCAGCGGGTCGTGCTTCGAGAACCACCGCAGATCCATGTCGTCGCCGATGGCCTGACACGCGGCGATGAAGCGCGCGACGAGTTCGTAACGCTTCGGGTCGTAATCCGGCGGCGGCGCGATGGGGATGCGGTTCGCATTCGTCGTGAGGCAGAGGCGGAAGCAATACGCCTGCACGCCGGGTGCGGGTTCGCCGGGGGAGCCGGGTTCGCCCGCTTGCACGAACGGGAGCAGGCCGCTCTTCGGGTTGCCGGGCACGACATAGGGATCGAGCGGGAAGTCGCGATCCCACACGCCCTGCCCGCCTTTCACTCGACCGTTGGCGCCGGGCTTCAAGTGATTGCTGCGCGGCTGGTATTTTGCGTCGTAGTAAATGCCGTTGTAGCGTTCGCCGTATTTCGCATTGCCCTCGCGCATCAACGTGCAGCTCACGCCCGCCTTTGCCATCAGGTCGCCCTCGTAGGTCGCATCAATGAACATCTTCGCGCGAAACACCGTGCCGTCCTCGGTCACCAACTCCATGATGCGCGCGCCGCTCTTCTTCACCGAGGCCAGCCGCGCGTTGAAATGAACGGCGACCTTCGCCTCGCGCGCCATTTCAGTGAACACGCGCTCCGCCACGTGCGGTTCGATGGAATACGCGCCGCCCGTCGCCGGCCCGCCGCCTGTGCTCACGAACGGCTTGTCCCATTCCAGCTTCTGTCCGTAGCTCGCGACGAGCCGCGTGAAATATTCGCGCGCGATGCCGCCGACCGTGCGCGGGTCGCCGATGTCCACCGCGCTCAACCCGCCCGCGGTCATCCCACCGAGATGCCGTCCCGGCTCGGCGATGACCGCGCGCTTGCCCATCCGCGCCGCCTGCACCGCCGCCGCCACGCCGCCAGAGGTGCCGCCGTAGATGCACACGTCGGCCTCGATGAAGTTCGCGGCGTTGGCAGCAAAGCCGAGACAGGACAGCAATTGAAGCAAGGCAAGAAAGTTTTTCACGGTGTCAGCGAATCTCCGCCACCAATGAAAGCACGCCAGACGCGATTTGGTGAACATTACCATCACTGCCCCTCGAACTTGTCCCGTCCCGCCACCAGCGCCGCCATCTTGCGGTCGGCCACGCTGCGCGAGAGCATCCAGAAGCCGCAGTCGGGGTGCACCCATTTACAGCGCTTTTTGCCGAGCACTTTCACCGCGTGGGCGATGCGGCGCGCCACCTCGTCGGCGGATTCGACCTCGTTGTCCTTGATGTCAATGACGCCGAGGCCCAGCGCGATGCCGGGCCGCAAGTCCTTGAAGACTTCGAGTTCGTCGTAGCCGCGCCGGGCGAATTCGAGCACCAGATGATCCACGTCGAGCTTGTTGAGGAACGGCAGCAGATCGCGCCAGAAACCCTTCTGGATGCTCTGCCCACCGTAGTTGCCGAAGCAGAGGTGCAATCCCTTCTGGCCGCGCACGCCCTTCAAAACGTGGTTGATCGGCTCGTGCGCCCAGCTCGCGTCCTTGGGATGGCCGGTGAGATTCGCCTCGTCCACCTGGATGACCGGCGCGTCAATCTCGGTGAGTTGCAGCCGCAGCGCCTCGGCGAGATCCATCGTGAGCGCGCGCACGTCGCGGTAATGCTCGTCGCGCAAGGTCTTCGCCAGCATATACGGCGAGGTGACGGTGAACTTGAGCGGCTTCGTCGTCAGCCCCTTCACGAAGTTCCACGCAGCGGGCAGGTTCAACGCGCCTTCGCGGATTTTCCCGCGCACCACGCCGGCGGGCTGCGTGCGAAAGCCCATGCCCGCCTGCTGGCGGAACGCGAACAGTTCCGCGCGCGTCAACCCGGCGGCGATGCCGTCCATCGGGCGGATGAAATACTCGATCATCCCGTTGGTTTCGGGATGGCTGATGTTGAAGCGCGAGAGTTCGCCGTCGGCGATGACATCAAGGCCGGCGAGCTCCTGCGTCTTGAGCACGACAAGGATGGCGTCGCGGAGGTTCGGCGTGGTCGGATACGCCGCGAGCCACGCGGGCACGGGATAACTGCCGACGACGGTGGTCAGGATGCTGGGTGCGGGCATAAACGCAATGTGGTTGAAATTGTTGGCGGGAATTAACGGCGCAGGCGCGGCGGGTTGTCAAAGCAATCCTGCCGAAGCGTATCGCAGGGGGCGCATCCAGGCTGCCCACGGAGCGCCGGACTCCGATCCGGCAGGGGTGGGAAAACTCCCGCCCCGCGCCGATTCGGAGATCGGCGTTCCGCCCGGCCTGACGGAGCGCGGGCAGTGCCGGATACGCCGCGTATCCAGGTTCGTTGGGAATATCCGCTGACAAGTGCGCGGGAATTTGGGATGGTCGGGCCTTCAACATGAAAACAAAAAACTGTTTCTCGAACTTCCTCCTCTTCGTGGCGTGCGCCGCGACATTGGCCCTGGCCCCCGGCGCGTCCGCGCGCCCCAACGTCCTCTTCATCCTCTGCGACGACATCCGCTGGGATGCGCTCGGCTACGCGGGCAATCCGCACGTCAAGACGCCGAACATTGACCGGCTCGCGAAGGAAGGCGTCGCGTTCAAGAACATGTTCTGCACCACGTCGCTCTGCTCGCCGAGCCGCGCGAGCATCTTGAGCGGGCTTTACGCGCACGCGCACGGCGTGCAGAACAACTTCACGGAGTATCCGACGGCCTTCAAAAGTTTCCCGATGGCGCTCCAGGCGTCCGGCTACGACACCGCCTACTTCGGCAAGTGGCACATGGGCGAGGACAACGACCAGCCGCGCCCCGGCTTCAACTGGTTCGTCACGCACAAGGGCCAGGGCAAATACTTCGACACCGAGTGGAACGTCAACGGCGGCGGCAGCAGGCTTATCCCCGGCTACTACACGCACACCGTCACCGACTTCGCGACCGAGTGGCTCAACCGCGATCACGCCGGCAAACCCTGGTGCCTGATGATCGGCCACAAGGCACCGCACAGCTTCTATTTCCCCGAGCCGAAATACTCGAACACCTTCGACAAGGTCTGGATTCCCTATCCCGAAAGCGCCTTCCACCTCGACGACAAACCCGCGTGGATGAAGGAGCGCCTCCACACGTGGCACGGCATCTACGGCCCGCTGTTCGAGTGGCGGAAAAATTTTCCCGACGACAGTCCCGAGGCCGTGAAGGATTTCGCCGCGATGACGCGCGCCTACTGGGGCACGATTCTCTCGGTGGATGACAGTGTGGGCAAACTGGTGGCCGAACTGCGGCGCCGCGGCGAACTGGACAACACCATCATCGTCTTCATGGGCGACAACGGCCTGCTCAACGGCGAGCACGGCATGGTGGACAAACGCACCGCGCACGAGGCCAGCCTCCGCATCCCGATGACGATTCGCTATCCCGGCCTCGCCGCGCCGCTGAATGTCGAGTCCGCGCGGCCCGGCAAAATGATCGAGCAGCAGGTGCTCACCGTGGATGTCGCGCCCAGCCTGCTGGAACTCTGCGGCGCGCCCGCGCTGCCGGGCATCCACGGCAAATCGTTCGTGAAGCTCGTCCAGCGCGGCGACAGCGCGTGGCGCACCGGCTGGCTCTACCATTACAACTATGAGAAGCAGTTCCCCTACACGCCGAACGTCCGCGCCGTCCGCACCGACTCGTGGAAATACATCCACTACCCGCCCGGCGACGGCGGCCCCGACCGCCACCTGGCCGAGCTTTACAACGTCGAGTTCGATCCGCTGGAGCGGCAGAACCTCATCGCCAACCCGAAATACGCCGGCGTCGTGAAGCAGATGCAGAAGGAACTCGAACGCCAGATGAAAGCCGTGGGACTGACCGCCGCCACCGACCGGATGCCGCTCGACGAGGGCATTAAGAAGGAACTGCCGGATCAGAAGATTCGCTGACCCGGCGAACCCTTCTCCGCGTTGGGGAGAAGGTGGCCGAAGGCCGGATGAGGTGTGCCTTGGAGAGGGCGGCCGCAGGCCGGGTGAGGGTTGTGCGGACAAAACCATTTTGATGCGAGGGGCCGGGATGAGGTGAACCACGGATGACACGGATTCCTTCTCCGCATCGGATGGGGAGAAGGTGGCGGAGCCGGATGAGGTGGGCCTTGGAAAATGGGGTGAGGGACTCGGATGAGGTGAACCACGGATGACACGGATGACACGGATTCGGAGGGACGAGCTACGCGAGTCCCAATCTCGAACCGCTGATGAACGCTGATTTGCACTGATACCGAAGGGCCGTAGGCCCGACAGATAATAGCCCAGGGCAAAGCGAGTCTGCGAGCGACGCCCTGGGTTCACGTTCTCAAAAAATCTCCAAGCCCTGTGGAGGCGAAAGTTTAGTCGAACAGTTCAGCTTCGTCGGACTCCGGTAGCGTGACGCGCGCGCCGTGAGTGATTGGATACGATGGCGTGTGTTTGAAAACTTCCTCCAAAATTCCAGGGCGTGTGATTCGTCCTGCAAGCCAACGCTTCCTCCAAAATTCAGCAAGCCGCTGAGTGGAGTCGCCTGCCCCTCGAAGCGGAAGCAAGTAACGCGGCTTCGCGTCGAGGCCGAGAAGCACTTCGCGGAAGTTCTCTGCCAGTTGCACGCCGTAAACAACGCGAGCGTTGCCATGCTTCAACAGTTCGTCGCTCGGCAGACCGACCTCTGCCAAGCCGTCGCGGAGCTTTCGCATGAGCGGGTTCACTCCTTCGCCAAAGATGCTGTTCACTTTTCGACCATCGCCAGCGCGGCCCAAAAGCGTTTCCAAGTAGTCAACCGAAGCCTGACTGAAATGGTAGGAGCCGTATCCTTTGCTCGCTCCAAGCTCGACATACTCCAGCCGGTGTCCGGCTTTCCCACCGACTTCTTCCAGCGGTAGTCGGAGCCGGTTGTATTGACTTGAACCGACGCCGTAGAGGCTTGTCGTCGCGAGAAGCACAAGATTGGGCGGGCGCACGACAGGCGCGCCCTTCATTGACGAGGCGATGATGCTTGCCTGCTCTCCGTAGCGCACTCGGTAAAACGCGACGACTTCCGGGCTGGTCAGAAGCAGGCACACAAGTTTCCCACCGAGCAACACGTTGTAGGGGGCGACGGCACCGCAGATGATGATGTCCATCATATCCACGCCGACATGCTCTGCTTTCACGAGGCGGACGAGTTGGCGCACCGCATTGTGGCCTTGCGGATTGGCGAGCGCCGCTTTCAAAGATGCTGACGAGTTGCTGTTGTATCCCGCCGCCTTCAGCCCTGCTCGGATGCCAAGCAGCAGCGCCAGTGTCTTGGCCCGCTTTGAGCGGAAGAGCGGAGTTCTCGCCTGCTTCTCCCAATCCACTTCGGCTTGAGTGTTCGTGTTGCTCTTGTGTTTGGCCGCGTCGGGATCCAAGCGGTGGAAACTTGCTGCGCGTTCTGCGTCCCGCAGCAGCCGGCTGATTACGCGATCCGTTGGCGACTTCAGTTCGCGCCGCTCGATGATCCCATCCACCAAGAGGTCGGCTACGTGGATGCTGCCAATCAGTCTCTCAACGGACTCGTGAACCCAGCGGCACATGCGCGCCGTGGGTTTCGCCGTCAACTGCTCGAGGAATTTGTCCGAGTCCCAACCAATCCACCGGTCGCGCTGGGTTTGTTGCGCCATTGAACTTCCGAGTGCAGCAATACCGATGACGGGATGACACGGTGCGGCAGCGTCGCGCACGAGAATCATCATCGAACGCCCAGGCAGCGACTTGTAGGTGCTGACCCACGTGTGCCGGAAGTAGCGCCAGATGTCCGTGAGTCTGAGTCCCGTGAACTCACAGACGGCCTCAGACTCGACGACTTGCAGGTAAGGGACGACGGCATCACGAAGCAATTCCAGACGCTGCTCATGCCGCTGTTCGGTTGAAGCCTCTTGAAGTTTTCGCCTGAGTTCCCGCCCGTCCCGCATGAGAGAAAAAATGGACACCCATCCTTTCGGACCGAGCCTCCGTTGTTCCATGCCCTTGATGAACTCACGCACGGAAGGCTCACGGAGTTGCGCGTCCCGTTCCAGCAAATGCCCTTCTCGAATGCGCTGCTTCACTTCATCGGGCGACGCGCCTTCTCGTTTGGGCGAGCACAGTGCGACTCTTTTCTTGGCAACGGCGAGTTGCCAACCTTGGGCAACCACGTCCACCACCGCGCTACACGCGAACTTCAGCGCGACTTCCGCCTTTGTTGCTGTGCCGTTCGACATTCCCTGAATCGTCGCGCGTGCCTCTTCGAAAGCTCGATGACGCCCAGCCGGGTCGGTCACTTTGACCAGTTTGCTCAACAGACGGCAAAACTCGTGGAACTCGCGCTCCTTTCCTAGCAGCTTCGGCTGAAGTTCAACGACACGCCCAGCTAGCTCAGGAACGTTGCGAGTGTCCTGCTCCAAGATTGCCGGAATGCGTTTGTCCACGTCTTTGCTTTTTTGTTCTTTGCCAGCGTTAATTCAGCTCTCGCCGCAGCGAGGATCAAGAGTTCAACATCTCGGCGAGACTTTTTTGTTTCGTCTCGCGACTTTGCATCTGTTCCGAAGCTCGCACGCACCAGCGGATGCGCTTCGTTCAGCACGACGGTCAATCGCGTGCCGTCGAGTTCGGGCTGATAAAAGCAGGGGCTGTCCAGCCGCTGAAATTTCAGACGGTATTCCAGGCCACCCACTCGTCCGCGCCCACCACGCTGGATTTTCCGCGCACCGTTCTTGCCGACGGCACCTGCCTCACGCGGCGGTTCCAGTAGACTGTCATGCCGCTCGGCGATTGTCTCGGATTCGCGGAAGGCAGTGTCGCCTTTCACGTCAAGGAACGCTCGCCGAGCTCGCCCGTTGAGTTCACGCGCGATTCTCTCCATGTCGGGCACGAGAATCGAGAGCAACTTTTCCGAAGGATGAATTTCCTGCTTCGTGTGCGTCACGCCAAACAGTTCGTCGAGATCCGGCTCGAACCGCACTTCACAGCGCCACCAGTCATCATAGTTTTCCTTCCGCTTCTGCCCCATGAAGAACCAGCCTCGGTCAATTTCACGCCCAGCGCGGACGATGGAAACGCCAGCATTTTTGGCGATACCTTGAACGTTCTTCTCGCTGTTGGAAAGCGAGTGCCATTGTGCGACCGGCAACTCTGCAAAGCGCACCTTGATGACCGATGTCCGGCGTGGAGATGCACTGGGCGCTTCGGTTTCATAGGTGAGTTCGGGGCCGAACGGCTTTGCGCCAACAAGGTTTGCTCCCTCTTTCACGAATAGCGGGTCGAACGAGGGGACCAACTCTCCGTTGAGTTGAAGGCGCTTTCCGGCCCAAAGCTGGTAGCGAAACAAGCGCCCCAACTCTGCTCGCAGCTTTCGCGACAGCGGGCCGAGTTTCCGATCCATCAGCCGGTCACACCGACTCCATGCCACAAGTGTGCCGCGAGCGAACGGGCACAGGCGCCGGAAATCGGGCATGGGCACTTCAGATGCCGGAGGAATGCTGGCAGCGCGAGACACAACTTCGTCAACGTCGAGATAACTTACGGCCGCAGTCCGCGCATCGGGCGAACTCCACACATCAACCCGCCGAGCATGACTCAACGATGCGTTTGGCAAACCCATCCCGTAGCGCCCGTGGCTGTCGCGCTGGTTGAAGCGGGAACTCCACCCGAACTGAAGGGCGTGGCGAAGCGTTTGAGCTTCCATGCCTCGACCATTGTCAGCGACGGTGACGCGCACATCCTCTGCGCCTCCTTGCCGCTCCACCTTTTCCATCGTCACCGAAACCTGAGTGGCCTTCGCTTCAAAGGCGTTGTCCACGAGTTCGGCCAGTGCAGACCCAAGGCTCTTGTAGCCGGAGTCGCGAGTCGCCTGAATGAAGTTTTCAGGCACAATCAGGGCAAAAGAAGTCCGTTCGCTCATAGGAGCACCTTTCTCTTCAGGGTTAATGACTCAGCGGTGGGGCGCACTTCTAGTGCGCCCCAGCCGGAGATCGGTTAGGCCGTAGCGGTCGTCTTCTTGCCATCCCGTTCCGCTTTGAGAGCGGCGGCATGGCTGGCTTCAGCCTCTGCCGACAGATCATCGCTCTCAGCATCCCATTCCTCCAATGCCTTAAGCGTTGTGTTGAGGTTTGTGGACCAAAGTTGCCGCTCCTGCTCGTAAAAGAGCTGCCGGTCTTCCTTCGCCCGAATCTCTGCCGTGCCCATCACGAAGAGAAGCGCCTCTAGTGCATAGCGCACGTGAGGTGTCGCGTGAGTCGACGCGTAAAGGTCCGAGTAGAAGCGGTGGTCCCTGTTCAGGTAGAGAACTTTTTGGCCGCCGACTTGCGCCATGCGGTAGAAGGGCGCACCGGGCATATCCTCGAAAAGAACCTTGAACGGAGCCGTCTTGGCACGGCCTTCGAGGATTTTCTTGGCTTCTTCCTTCGGAATGTTGGTCTGCTCAGCGAGCTTTGATGCTTCGCGATCCAGATTCTCTTGGCTTTTTTCGACCTGCTTCGGCGTAGGCTCGTTCGGAGGCTGAGTGAAAAACCGCTGCGCCTTCTCGATGGCGGCCTCAGAGGGACGTTTCTCATTCTGTTTGGTTTTCCGCTGCTCCTCCTCCCACTTGTCCCGGATCACAGCAGACTCCTTTTCGTAAGCTGCGCGCATAGTAGAGATGGCATCGAACACCCCAGCCTGTTCAAGAATGTCCCACAAGCGGTCGCTGAGTCGGATCTGTTGCTTGGAAGTGGTAATCGAGAACTCCTCATCAAGAGTCGGTGGAAAGTCCACCTCGACTCCGACGTAATTGTCGTTGGTTTGAAACTTTGTCCAGGGACACAAGGCGTTGACGACATCGATCTGCCGCCCAGCTCGTAAAACAATGATGCCGTTGTTCGCGCGCCGGACCGGGAAGCGACTGTTCGGTTTACCGCCCTTAAACTTCAACTTGTCCTCGGGCGTTCGCAGAAAAGTCGAAGGAATTTGCGAGTAGCGCACTTTGACGATCCCCGCGACCTCGCCGCTGATTCGATCCTTAACCTCAACCGCAAGGGGCGGCAGCGCCGTCGCCCGTTCCTCGTCGATGTCATAGAAGCGTGCTCCCGGCGTGAGAAACAACGGGTCTGTTGGCTCAACCTCGATGCCGTTCACCGCAAGCGCAACTTCGCTCATGAAGTTACGATACGTGACACCGAACTCCTGCAACAGAAAGTCACTCAGTGACCGTGTGGTCTTGTAGTCGAGCCGGTCAATCTTCTCGATCAACACCACGGTGCCGGCTTTCAGAGACGACAAGTGCTTGGTGATGTATGTCGCGACCCACTTCGGCAACTCGGCCGGACGCGGTTCATTCGCATAGAACGGCCCTTGCCCCTTCTGAAAATGACCCTCGATTTCGTCGAGGTCGATATGAACCGAGTGCCACTCGCCGCCTTCAACCTTTGAAAGGACAGTGTAGCGGCGCCCGATGCTCACACACGCAGACGGCAGACCGTATCCGTAGCGCCCGAAGCCGGTGCGGTCGTTTTGCCTGTGCGTGCCGCCCCAAATGACCGCCGCACGAATCATCATCGGGTCCATCCCGTGCCCGTCGTCAATCACCGCGAGCATTTCGGGCTTTTTCTCCGAGGCATTGCCAGTCGCATACCCGAAAGCGACGTGGACGTTACGCGCACCAGCCTGGACGGCGTTGTCGATCAACTCATCCAAGGCGAAGGCAGTGGATTTGTAGCCGATGTCGCGCATACCCTTCACAAACGCGTTGGCGAGCACGAGGCCGTATTCGAACTTCTTGGCCTGCAACTCCGCGATGAAATCCCTTTGTCGCTGCAGGTCAGCACTGATGTTGAGTTGGTTTCCGCTTTTCTTGTCGTTGTTCTTCATACTGTCTTCTTTCTTGGCCCGTGTTTTGGGCCGCTGTTCAGACCGGATCACTTTTTCTGGTTCCCCGCCGTGGATCCGTTTGCCGGCAGAGAAAATCTTCAGTTTGCGACGAGCCGCGCCCGCAGTTTCAGAATCGCGGAGGAAATGAGTTGAGTCACGCGGGGCGCGGACACACGCATTGCCACGGCGGCTTCATTCGCCCGCCAACCCTCGAAGTGAACCAACTCGACGGCGCGTAGTTCGTTTGGGGTCAGGACTGCGACGGCAGCCTCCCAAACGAGTCTGCAATCCATCGCATCAAATGCTGGCGTTGCCATTGCGGCTTCCCGCGCTTCGAGTTGAAGTGAAAGCGTGGTATCCCCGTTCGCTTCCTGCGCGTCCGACTCAGAAAAGCTGCCGATGTAGATTTCCCGTCGCAGGCTGCGGAGTGAGCGGCGGTAATTGAGCAGGCTTCCGCGCACGTATCGCGCGCAGAAGTGCTCGGCACATCCCTTCGTGGCATCGAAACGTTCGAGGGCTGTCAGAACGGCGACGGCACCTTCTTGGAAGAAATCCTCGCGCAGATGCAAGTCCGCCCCGGCCAAGCGAGCGGAAAGACCACGGAGTATCGGGTCAAGTTGTTTAAGCAACTTTTCGCCGCACGGCCAGCCAACATGCGGCGAGCGGTCGGAGGTGGAGCAGTGGGAGGAATTAAGGGCAGGAGTGCCGGCCTTGGGGGAAGCAGTGCGATTCATAAGTTGTCGAACTCGTCGTCATGTCGTTGAGGTGCGAGTTCGACACAGGTTGCAAATTCTTGGAGCACTATTGGCCCCGCCGGTGCAAACCGCGCACGTTGATTTTCTTATCTGCCTTTCTTGGGCCGGCGTCAACTCTGACTTTTGCCGCCAAGAGAAGGCTCAAGAGGTAATTACCGTTCGGCGCAGAGAAGTTAAGAGCATCCGCTCGAATTTCTTTCGCCCCTACAGGGCTTGGAGGATTTTTGGGGACGTTTACCCAAGGCGTCGCTCGGTGCTGGCGCACGGCCACCATCTCGCTTTGTTCTGGGCTATTATCTGCGCGAGAATCCGCGCCGCGCGGCGGAGTGAAGCTGGTTCTTGCGCGCGGATTTTGAGCGGCGATAATTGGCCCGTGAATTCTGCCACGAAAACCATCGCCATTATTGGTGCTTCCAACGACCGCGTGAAGTTCGGCAACAAGGCCGTGCGCGCGTTTCAGCAGCAGGGCTTCCAGGTTTTTCCCGTCAACCCGAAGGAGACGGAGATCGAGGGACTGCCCGCGTTCAAGTCCATTGGCGACGTGCCGGTGCGCCCGCAGAGGGTGAGCGTGTATCTGCCGCCGCCGGTGCTGTTGAAGGTGCTGCCCGACATCGCGCGGCGCGGCTGCGACGAACTGTGGCTCAATCCCGGCACCGAATCGGACGAAGTGCTGGCGGAGGCGGCGCGGCTGGGATTGAACGTCGTTCAGGCGTGCAGCATCGTCGCGGTGGGCGTTTCGCCGGGGAGTTTGTAGGACAGGCGTCGCGCCGGTCACGGCGGGCGCATCCGGGCACTGCCCCCGACTGGTAGGGACGACCTGCCGGTCGTCCCCAATGTTCCCGCGTCAGCAAGCGCAGCGAAGCGAGCGGCCCGTGGGCCGGAATCCGCTTCACGTTCCGGGGAAAATGATATGGGGCCGCGCGGCAGCGCAGCCCTACCGGGGGCTGTGCCCGGATGCGCCGGTCACGGCCTCGGCAGCACATTTGTGCGCCTGGCCCACGCGTCCCACTTGGCGGCCATCGCCGTCACGCGCTGTGGTTCGCGCGCGGCGAGGTTGTTCATCTCCACGCGGTCGGCGTCCAGGTCGTAGAGTTCCCACGGCGCACCGGCAAAGGCGACGAGCTTCCATTTGCCTTCCCGGATCGCGCGGTTGCCCTCGTGTTCCCACGCGAGGAATTCGCGGTTGAGGGGTTGGTTCGCAAAAACAGGCTTCAGACTCCTGCCTTCCATTGGCAAAATTTTATTTCCACCCAGCTCGGCGGGATACTTCGCGCCCGCGACATCCACGCAAGTGGCCATGAGGTCAATGAGGTGGCCCGGTTGCGCGCGGAACTCGCCCTTCGCCTTCACGCCCGCCGGCCAGTGCGCGATGAGCGGCGTGCCGATGCCGCCCTCGTGGCCGTAGTGCTTGTAGAGCCGCCACGGCGTGTTGCACGCGTTGGCCCATGCGGAGCCGCCGCTGGGAAACGAGCCGGGCTGGCCCAACTGCGCGAGATCCGCGCCACGGTAGAACCGGTTTGGCAGCGCCTGCGTGCCTCCGTTCAACCCGGTGCCGGGCTGCGGTGGCGGGGGTGGCTGCATCTCAAAGCCGAACGGTTCCCACTCCGCGCACGCGCCGTTGTCGCTCAAGAAAAAAACGAGCGTGTTGTCGATCTGGCCGCTCGCGCGCAGGTCGGCGAGGAGCCGGCCGACGTTGCGATCCATGCCGGTGACCATGCCGGCATAGACGGCCATGCGCTGCGCGAGATCGGCGCGGCGGTCCGCGGGCAGCGAATCCCACGGCGGATTTTTCCCGTCGTCCGTCCACGAGCCGAGGCGCCTGGAGGCGACGGGATGCGGAATCTTGCTGCGCGGCGTGAGCGTGGTGCTCTCGGGCAGCAGGCCGATTTTTTTCTGCCGCGTGAGGCGTCCCTCGCGGATTTTGTCCCAGCCCTGCGCGTAGATTTCCGGGTAGCCCTTCATGTCCTCGCGTTTTGACTGCACGGGGAAATGCGGCGCCTGATACGCGACGTAGAGCAGCCACGGCGCGGCGGACTTCCTCATGTCGCCAAGAAAATCCAGCGCGTGATCGGTGATCGCGTCGGTGGCAAAGAATTCGCCGGGCTTGTAGCTGCGCTGGGGTTTGCCCTCGGGCAGGCGTGTCATCATGCGCGGCTCCCACGAGTCCACCGCGTAGCCGCTCACGAAGCCGTAGAAGTCATCGAAGCCGCGCCGCGTCGGCAGTTCGCGGTCGCCCACGTGCCATTTGCCGACGGCGGCGGTGCGGTAGCCGGCGGGCTTGAGCACCTGCGCGATGGTCACGCACCGCTCGTTGAGCGCGCCACGATAGCCGGGGAACGCCTCGCCCTGATCGCCCGCGCCGGGGTATTTCGCGGCGCGGTCGGAAGTCATCAGCCCAATGCCGGCCTGATGCGGATACAGCCCCGTGAGCAGCGACGCGCGCGAGGGACAGCAGCGCGTGCTGTTGTAAAACTGCGTGAAGCGCAGCCCGCCCGCCGCGAGCGAGTCGAGATTCGGCGTGCGAATTTCGCCGCCGTAACAGCCGAGATCCGACCAGCCGAGATCGTCGGCAAGGATGATGAGGATGTTCGGACGCGGTGCGGCATGCGCCGCGAAGTTCAAAGGCAAAAGGCAAAAGGCAAAAACAAGAGCCAGGCTCAAAATTCCAAATGGCGACCATCGCGCCTTGGGACTTGGAGCTTGGAAATTCCCTTGAGCTTTGGATTTTGAATTTTGAGTTTTCATTTCTTCTTCGCCTTGCCCGCCGCCTTCTTCTTGCCCTCGCCCTGGTCGAGCGGCCACGGCATCACGCCGGCGCGTTTAGCCCAGGCGTCCCATTGCGCGGACATCTGCTTCACCCGTCCGGGTTCCTTCGCAGCGAGGTTGTTCATCTCCGTGCGGTCGGCCTCCATGTCGTAGAGTTCCCAGCCGCCGGGGTGTTTGGAGACGAGCTTCCACTTGCCATCGCGCACGGCGCGGTTGCCCTCGTGCTCCCAAAAGATCGGCTGCGGACGGTTCAAATTCTTTCCGGTGAACGCCGGCGCGAGGCTCACGCCCTCCATCGGCTGGATTTTGTTGCCGTTGAACTCCGCGGGGTATTTCGCGCCGGACAAATCCACGCACGTCGCCAGCAGATCGACCAGGTGCCCTGGTTGTTTCTCCAGCGCGTTGCGGCGCGGCGCGGCGATGCCTGCCGGCCAGTGCGCGATCAGCGGCGTGCTGATGCCACCCTCGTGCTCCCAGTGCTTGTATTCGCGGAACGGTGTATTGCAGACGTTCGCCCAGTTGCGCCCGTAGGCGATGAACGTGTCCGCGCCGCCGGGCATCACGCCCGCGCCCTGCCGCATCGGAAAGCCGTCGCGCGTCTGCTTGGGAATCATGTCGGGCTGGAGGAAATCCTTCGCCAGCGCCGGCAGGGTGGGCCGCTCGGCACGGGGTTTGAATTCGCCCGCGCGACCGAGGGTCTCGGCGCAGCCGCCGTTGTCTTGCAGGAAAAGAATCAGCGTGTTGTCGAACTGGCCGTTCTGTTTCAGCGTCGCCACGAGCCGCCCGATGCCCTGATCCATACAGTCCACCATCGCGGCATACACTTCCATGCAGCGCGCCTCCCACGCCTTGTTCTCCTGCTTCTCCCAGATGCCCGCTTGTGGCGAGACCTGCCAGCGCGGGTCGAGCAGGGCGAGCTTTTTCATTTTCGCCAGCCGCGCCGCGCGGATGGCGTCATAACCGGCGTCATACTTGCCCTTGTATTTGGCGATGTCGGATTCCTTCGCGTGCATCGGCCAGTGCGCGGCGGTGTAGGCCACATACATGAAGAACGGTTTGCCCCCGTGGTCGCGCCGATGCTCGGTGGCAAACCGCGCGGCGTGATCCGTGATCGCGTCGGTGTAGTAAAACTCCTTCGGCTGATACTCCCCGTCGGCATAAGGCGAGATGAACCGGTTGTCACGCACCAGCGTATTCGGGTCGAAGAAACTGCCCGCGCCGTGAATCGTGCCGTAGAAGCGATCAAAGCCGCGCTGGAGCGGCCAGTTGTATTTGTCGGCGTCCGACTCGGCCTTCGCCTTCTTCGTCACGTGCCACTTGCCCGCAACGTAGCTGCGGTAGCCCGCGCCCTGGAGCGCCTCGGCGATGGTGACGGCGCGGCGGCTCAAGTCGCCCGCGTAGGCTTCGCCGACCTTCGTGCTCCAGTCGTCCACCATGTGGCCGATGCCCGCCTGGTGCGCGTAAAGCCCCGTGAGCAGCGCCGCGCGCGTCGGGC
>JACRJY010000025.1 GCA_016235585.1 Verrucomicrobiota bacterium
GAGAAAAACGGCATCCCCGGCATCCAAGGCGTTGATACGCGCGCGCTCACCAAGAAGCTCCGCGTGCGCGGCGCGTTGAACGGCTTTCTCTCCACGGAAAACATCTCTGACGCCGAGGCGGTGAAGCGCGCGAAGGAATTCGTCTTCGTCGGCGTGGACTACGTGAAGGAAGTCACGCACAAGGAGGCCTTTGCGTGGGACACGAAGGACGAGCAGAGCGCGGCGTTTGACCTCGTGCGCGGCAACGCCAAGGTGGACGCGCGCAACCACCGCAAGCCGCTCCCCCCGGCGGACATTCCCATCGTCGCGTTCGACTTCGGGATGAAATACAACATCGCGCGCAACCTGCGACAGACAGGTTTTCAGGTGCAGGTCGTGCCCGCGACCACCAGCGCCGCCGACGCGCTCAAGCACAAGCCCGCCGGCATCTTCCTCTCGAACGGCCCCGGCGACCCCGCCGCGCTCGACTACATCGTGCGTGAGGTGAAGACGCTCGTGGACACGGGCATTCCCATCTTCGGCATCTGTCTCGGCAACCAGCTCCTCGGCCAGGCGTTTGGCGGGAAGACCTTCAAGCTCAAGTTCGGCCATCGCGGCGGCAACCAGCCCGTCAAGGATCTCGAAAGCGGGCGAGTGGAAATCACCTCGCAGAACCACGGCTTCGCGGTGGATCCGGCGTCGCTGCCGTCCGACGTGGCGGTGAACCGCATCAACTTGAACGATCAGACCGTCGAGGGGATGCGGCACAAGTCGAAGCCCATCTTCAGCGTGCAGTATCACCCCGAAGCCTCGCCTGGCCCGCACGACTCGAACCCACTCTTCGCCGAGTTCCGTCGGATGATTGAAAAGCGGTGAACATCGCCGCGCATAAATTGCACAACCTTTGGCTTGATATTTGGACGGAGGGAAACCATTTTTAGCCAGTCACCTATGCCACGACTCGTCATTTTAAGTGAAGGATACACCGGAACGGCCTTTGAACTGAAGGCGCCCACGACCACGGTGGGCCGCGTTGAGGAGAACGAAATCCACATCCCCGACGCCTCCGTCTCCAGCCGCCATTGCGAGATTGACCTGCGCGGCGCGGAGGTGTTTGTCCGCGACCTTGGCTCGACGAACGGGACGTTCATTGACGGCAACCAGATTCAGGAAGGCGCGCTCAAGCCGGGGCAGATTTTGCGGCTGGGGCAGATTGACATCCGGTTGGAATCCGGCGCGCCCGCAGGCGGCGGGCGCAAGTCGGTGGAGCGCACCATGGTCATCCCGCAGGGCGTGAAGCTCGACGATCTCGACCAGTCCGGCACCCGGGTGATCAACAAGTTCGACAAGGATTCGCCGTTCCAAAAGAAGTCCAACAAGACCAACTGGGCGTTCCTCGCCGTGGGGATCATTCTCGCGGTGGTGATCCTGGGCTTCCTCATCATGGCCTACAAGAACATGAACCAGTGACCGTGCGGAAGGGTTTCCACGCTACGCCTCGCGCAGCCACTTCGCCGCCTCCACCGCGCTGTAGGTGATGATCACATCCGCCCCCGCGCGCCGCATTGCCAGCAGGCTTTCCAACGTCACCGCCCGCTCGTCCAGCCAGCCCTTCGCGGCGGCGGCTTTGATCATCGAATACTCCCCGCTCACCGCGTAGGCCGCCGTGGGCAGGCCGAACTCTTTCTTCACGCGGAACAGAATGTCCAGATACGCCAGCGCGGGCTTGACCATCACCATGTCCGCGCCCTCCTGGATGTCGAGCGCCACCTCGCGCAGCGCCTCTTCGGCGTTGGCAGGATTCATCTGGTAACTGCGCCGGTCGCCGAACTGCGGCGCGGACTCCGCCGCGTCGCGGAACGGCCCGTAAAACGCCGACGCATACTTCGCGGCGTAGGAGAGAATCGGCGTGTCCGCGAGGCCGCCTTTGTCCAGCGCGTCGCGGATGGCCCGCACGCGCCCGTCCATCATGTCGCTGGGCGCGACGATGTCCGCGCCGGCCTCGGCGTGGCTCACGGCGGTTTGCGCGAGCAGTTTCAGCGACGGGTCGTTGAGCACCCGCGCACCGTGCCGGCCCTGATGCACGATGCCGCAATGCCCGTGGCTCATGTATTCGCACAGGCACACGTCCGTGATGACGAGCAGTTCGGGCAGCTCCTTTTTTAACAGCCGCACCGTCTGCTGGACAATGCCGTTGCGCGCCATCGCGCCGGAGGCCTTCGCGTCCTTTCTGTCGGGAATGCCGAAGAGCAGCACCGCCGGCACGCCGGCTTGGAAGGCGCGGGCCGCCTCTTTCAAAATCTCATCCGGCGAAAGCTGGAACACGCCCGGCATGGAGCCGACGGGCCGGCGCACCTTGCGGCCCGGACGCGCGAAGAGCGGCAGGACGAGTTGCTGCGGGGAAAGGCGCGTCTCCGCCACGAGCCGGCGCAGCGCGGCGGACTGCCGCAGCCGGCGCGGACGATGCGCGGGAAACGAACTAAACAACGGCGAACTCATGCCCGCAGCCTAACCCCATGAGCCCCGCTCCAAAAGCGCAAAAGTGAACGAACGGGTGCTTCGGGCGCATCCGGGCACTGCCCCCGCGCCGTCAGGGCGGGCGGAGCGCCGATCTCTGAATCGGCGCGGGTTGAGGGGTTTTTCCACCCCTGCCGGATCGGCGTCCGGCGCTCCGGGGGCAGTGCCCGGATGCGCCCGGGTGCTTCTCACTTTCTTGCAACCTCTCATTAGCACCGGGCTTCAGCCCGGTGATGCGCGCGGGAAAGGCCAGAGCCGTTTCAACGGCTTGGCTGGAGACTCGGCCTGCGATGAGAGCGGGGAAACGGTTGAAACCGTTCTGTTCGCGTCGCCCCACCGACACCCGGCTGAAGCCGGGTGCTAATGAGAGGCGTTTTTCATCGTGCAAAAAGTGAGTGCAACCTGAACGGACGGCTCGTTGAACCCGCACTGGACAACTCGCTACGCCCGGAATAGCGTGCCGCCATGAATCGAGATAGGCGGCAAAACGCACAGCCCATATAGATGTTATAAGCACACTTGCACGGTTATGCTCAAATGGGCCACTGTCATTTTTGTAGCGCTACTTCTCGGCCTTTATGTCGTGGGCTATCTCTACGGCGTCTCGTTGCGCAACGCCGGCATTGACATGGGCAGAGCGAGCTTGAAGATGGCCTACAAGGATTATCAGCAGCATGGCTATGTCACAAACTACGCGTCTTCAGGTTATCAGGTCTGGCTGTCCAGCAATGTCGTGACGATTGCGAACACACAGTATCAGTGCTTCATCACAGTTCGAGACCACAAGTTTTACAACGAGGGCACGCTCGCGATGACGACGAATCAGGTATTCATTTGGCTGGACGCGAAGCGGCCACCAAAAATTATCGACGCCAACTACCGAACGCCGGTTTTCCCACCAAGATTTTGACTATGAGCCGTGCGCCTAATACCCAGATAGACTGCATTCCTTCTCGTTCAACTTAAACTTCGCCGAGTTTCCTCGTTCCCCCCTTCACGCCTTTTCCGTTTCAGCCAAGGCTTCCCAAACGCTGCGCGTGCGCTAGACTGTGGTCATGTTCGGGCAGCGCTTCGCCATCGCGGTCGTCGTCCTGCTCCTCGCGCTGGGCGCGGGGTTGCTGGCCGGGCTGCTCCTCCCCGCGTGGCTCGGCAACGCGCCGCGCCCGCAAGTCCTCAACACCGCCACGGTCATCCGGCAGGTGCAGCCGCTCGCGCAGCTCGTCACAATCAAATACGTGCTGGAGAAGGTCGTCGCCTTCGAGGACGTGAAGTGGTATGGCGAGAGCCGCGTGCTGCTCGTGGCGCACGGCGTGGTCAAGGCGGGCGTGGACTTGGGCCAGCTCAAGGCCGACGACGTGGAAATCCGCGAGCGCCACGTGACGCTGAAGCTGCCCACCGCCACCATCACCGACGCCTACCTCGACGAGCAAGGCACGCAAATCATCGAGCGCAACACGGGAGTTCTCCGCCAGTTCGACAAGGGATTGGAACAGGAGGCCCGGCGCGTCGCGGCGGAGGACATCAAGCGCGCCGCCCGCAACAACGGCATTCTGAAAGACGCGGACGAGCGCGCCCGCCAGCAGATCACCCTGCTGCTGCTGCAACTGGGTTTCGACCGCGTGGAGTTCCGCTGAAGGAGCGCGGCCTTCAGGCCGCTTCAACGCCCTCTTTGCCTATGAACGCCGCGCGCCACAATCATGCCGAGATTGAAGCGGCGTGAACGCCGCGCTCCAACGACGGTTGGCTATTTCTTCGTCGCGTCCACCGGCGCGTTGGTCGGCGCGGGCGACGCGGCCTTGGCGGTGGCATTCGTCAGGGCGGCGAGCTTGCGTTCGCGCTCCTTCTTCCACTCCTCCGTCCGCTCGACCTTCGGCGGATTGCCCAAGAAGCCGTTGGTCACACCATGCACAAACCCCGTGGTGTCCTCCTTCGCGAAGGCGTAAATCCACCAGACGAAGAACAGCACCACGATCACCTTCGGCAGCGCGCCGGTCTTTTCGGCGTATTTGTCGGTCAGGTCAATCTGCGCGCCCGGCGGGAGAGCCGCGACCTTGGTGAGCGAGCCGCCGAACGGCACGTTCATGCGCGCCTTGGCGTTCACGGCCCAGCCGTTGGCGTCGAGGATCGGGCCGAGGTTACGTTTGCGGAGCTTGAGCCACGCAATGAGCATCGCCGGGCAGGACACCATCAGCACCAGCGCGGCGAGCACGAGCGGGAACTGCCATGCGGGAATGCCCTTGAGCAGGCCAAGAAAATATCCAATCGCCGCGCCGATGGAGCCGAAGGCCACGCCCAAGGCCGCCACCGTGCCGATGTCCACCTTGCCGGGCTTGGCCTTGTCGGCGGTCGCGGCGAGCTGCGAGACGGCGGTGAGGCGGTCGTTCGCCTGCGTGTCGGCAGCGGCGGCGCGCCTGGCGATCTGCTCCTCGATCATCCGCACGACTTTTTTGTAGGGCGACCAGAACGCCTGCCGGATGCTGATCGGGTTGTCCAAAATCTTCGTGATCGTCGCGTCCCAGTCGCGCCCCTTGCGGTCGTAGAAAATTCCGTTGCGCCCGACCATCAAGTTGTCCGAGTCGCCGCCGGTGAACGCGGCCACCAAACTCATCTTCTCGCCCGTTCCTTTGCGGACGGCGTCGAAGTAGGCGAGGTAAGTCCCCGCCAGCCCGGCCATCGTCGCGTGGCGACCCGCGTCCTCGACCGTGAGGCAGAGGTCGCAACTGCGCTGATCCAGATACAGCGTGCCCGCCTGGAAAATCGCCCAGTCTTGACGGCTGTAAAAATCACGGAACGAAACAAAATTGTTCACCAGCTTCACGAGGTCGCGGTTGAAGCGCACGAGCTTGTCCACGGCGACAATGGCGTTGGCCTCGGCTTCGAGCGCCTTGTCCTTGGCGAGCAGCGCGGTGATGGCGTCTTTCGATTTGCCCGCAAGAATTTCACGCACGCGCGGCAGTCCGAGTTTCTCCACCAACGTGCCCGCCTTGGCCGCGAGCCAGCCTTCGTGCGCGGCGAACTTGGCGGAAATCGCCGTCCACTCCGCCTCGGTCAGCGAAGTTTTCGCGCCGAGCAGCGGCTGGACGACATTCGCGGCCAGCGCGGCCAGCGCGTTGGCCCACGCGGGGTTCAACTCGTTCACCAGTGGCAGCGGTTTGCCCGCCTCGATGCGCGCGAGCGGGAAGCCCGCGACTTCCGCCGCCGTGATGCTGAAATCCTTCGCCGCCACCGCGAGGTATTCCTCCTCCTTGCGGTTGAGCGCGGTGAGGGCGCGCGGGTCGAATGCCGCGAGCCGGCAGCGCGCGAACTAATCATCCGCCTTCGCCTTCACGGCCTTGAATGCACCATAAGCCGCAGCGGTGTTTGCGCCGAGCGGCAGCACGTTCGCCGCGTCGGCCTCGGCCTTCGCCTGCCAGTCGGAGAACGCCGCCGCCTCGGTGAAGAAGGCGTCGAGCTTCGCCTGGTCAATGCCCGGCTTGCCGCTGCGGTCGGGCGCGGAACCGCAGCACGCGATGATGTCGGCGATGACGGCCTTGGTCGCGTCGTCGCCCGCACTGTCCACGGGGATGATGCCGTCGCCGTTGAAAACGGTCTGCGCGAAAATTTTGACCGTGTCGGTCGTGTCCTCGATGGAAACTTCCGTTGCACCGGCCTTGCCAAGATTGGTGAGAAGTTGTTTCGCGGAGGCCAGAAGCTGCTTGCCGTCCGGCGTGGCGTCGTTGATGGCGTCCAGCGCGAGCGCGCCGGAACCCCTGACGAGCGAGTCGGGATTTTTCACGGACGCGCAAGCCCACTGGACGGCGGCGAGCAGTTCCGGCGCGCGGATGCGCCCGTCCTTGTCGCTGTCAATCAGGTCGAGCGTGCGCGTGTCGAACTCGACGCCGCGCGTCGGGCAGGCCAGCGCCACCCAGAGCTTTTGATCCAGCTGGCCAAGGTTGGCGAGGTCCGCGCCGGTGGAGATTTTGACCTGGTCGAAGCCGCCCGCGCGGTAAAATTTCCAGACGTGCTTCGCCGTGCTGCCGGATGAATTGTTGTTCGCGGTCATGGGTGTTTTGCCAATGTTCAATTGCGGCGCGGAGCCTAGCCAGAGGAGGCGTGAAAGGCAATTTTCTTGAACAAGAAAAAATCATCCGTGTCCGGCACAATGAGGCGCATCCGCGCACTTGCTCCCACGCGCGTAGCGCAGCCGTCCCCGGCTGCGGGTTGGCGGGGCGTCCGCGCCCCGTGTCCCCGGCCTGCCCGCGAGACGCGGCCAGACCCCGCAGGCGTGGACGCACTGCGCCACAGGTGCGCGGATGCGCCCGGCACAAAGCGTCCCCGATGAAAAGCATCGCCGGGCCGGAAACGGTTCTGCTAAAAACTCCGCGCCCCGTCATGAACGCGAACTACGATGTCCTCCTCCTCGGCACCGGGCACAATACGCTCGTGCTGCAAGCCTACCTCGCGCGCTGCGGCCTGCACACGCTCGCGCTGGACCGCGCATCGGAGCCGGGCGGCGGCTTGCGCACGATGGAGAATCCGACTCTGCCGGGCTTCACGCATCATCCGCACTCGTTCT
This sequence comes from Verrucomicrobiota bacterium, assembly GCA_016235585.1. Classification (GTDB taxonomy): domain Bacteria; phylum Verrucomicrobiota; class Verrucomicrobiia; order Limisphaerales; family JACRJY01; genus JACRJY01. Next base: position 7,052 of record JACRJY010000025.1, read on the forward strand.
TCCACCGCGCCATCACGCGGATGCCTTGGTTCTGCGACCTCGAACTCGCGCGCCACGGCGTGCGTTACATCGAGCCGGAGCTGAACGTGGCCATGCTGCTGCGCGATGGTCGCGCGCTGGAGTGGTGGACGGACTTGGAACGCACGGTGGCGTCGTTCGCCGAATTCTCCAAGCGCGACGCCGACGCCTTGCGCCGCTGGACCGAGGAGTTCCGCCCCATAGTCGAGCAAATCCTGATTCCCGAGGCGCAATCGCCGCCGCTGGAGCCGGAGCGCCGCAGGCAACTGCTCTCGCAATCCAAGCTGGGCCGCCGACTGCTCGAAGTCTCCGCGCTCACGCCGCTGGAGTTCGTCACGCAGAACTTCGAGCACGACGCCATCCGTGCGGGCCTGCTGTTCTTCAACGGCCTGCGCGAAGTGGACCTGCGCCAGCCGGGCTTCGGCCACGCCATCCCCGCGCTGCTCGCCTCGCCCGCCAAGGCGCAGATGTGCGTGGGCGGCTCCGGCAACCTCGCGCGCGGTCTGGTCGCGGACATCACGGAGCACGGCGGGGAAATCCGCTGCGGCATCGAGCTGAAGCAAATCCTCGTCCGCAACGGCCGCGCCGCCGGCGTCGAACTCAGCACCGGCGAACAGCTCACCGCCGACTTCATCGCCTCCGGCCTGAACCCGCAGCAGACCTTCCTCGACTTGCTTCCGCCCGACGCCGTGCCGGCATCCGTCCTCGGTGCCGCCGCCAAATTCCAATACAACCTGCTCGCCCCGCTCTTTGCGCTGAACGTCGCGCTCCGCGAACCGCCACGCTGGGCTGCTGCCGTGCGGCGACCGGAGCTGGACCGTGCGTTCATGTTCATCGTCGGACTGGAGCGGTTCGGGCAGTTCCACGACATCGTCGCGGCCCACGAGCGCGGCGAGATTCCCGCGCCCGTCGCGTGGGGCGCGTGCCCGACGCTCTTCGACCCCACGCAAGCGCCGCCCGGCCAGCACACGGCCTTCCTCTGGGAGAAGCTGCCCTACGCGCTGCGCGGCGACGCGCGCAACTGGGACGCCGCGCAGGCCGCGCACGGCCGCGACCTGCTGGCGAAGTGGACTGAGTTCGCGCCGAACCTCGCGGGCAGCGTGCTCGACTCCTTCACTCGCTCGGCCCTCGACACCGAGCGCACGCTGCCGAACATGGCGAGCGGCGATTTGCTGGTCGGCTCCTTTGCGAACGGGCAGGTCGGTTTCAACCGCCCGTTCCCCGGCGCGGGCAGCTACCGCACACCGCTGCCCGGCCTCTACCTCTGCGGCGGCTCGACGCACCCCGGCGGCAACGTCACCGGCCTCTGCGGCTACAACGCCGCGCGCGTGCTCGCGGCGGACGCGGGGAAGCGGGTGTGGTGGAACCCGCTGGATGCGGAGATGGCGCTGACCAATCTCACCTGAAGCTTCAGCCACGGATTGAACACGGACGAAACACGGATTCAGAATTCCGTGTTCAATCCGTGTTCAATCCGTGGCTAATTTTTTCCGGCCAGTTGGCACTGGAGAACGCGAATTTCCAAGACTACGGTAATCGCGCTCCGCCGCCGACAATCGTATCACGCACGACGCGCTGGCCGTCTGACATCCGCACCCGCACGGTGACGGCGGTGATGCCGCCGACGCTGCGGCCCCCGATGCGGGTCGGTGCCGCGTTGACGCGCGGGATGGTGTAACCGCGAAACGACTGGCCTTCCACGCTTTCAAGCGCTTGGGAGGCTGATGGAGCGGAAGCCCGTCTGATCACCGCTTGTGAACGCTGCACCGCCGGTGGCTGCGACACTTTGGCGGCGGATGCATTGGGGCGATTCGCGGAACTTGCAGCCGGGGTGTTGGTTTTTCCGCCGGCACTGCTGCCCGACACCTTTGCAACCGGTGCAACGACAGGCCGGTTCTGTGCCCGCCCGTTTGGCCCGCCAGCGATAAAAAACAGCGCCACCACGAGCGCCAACGGGCGCAGAAAACCAAAGCTCAAGACGTGGCGGCGGTCGTTCATCGAGTCTTGGACGCCCGCCGACCCACAGAAATTTTCTTGAACCGCCGCGTGATGTCCACGAGCGACTGCTCCACGCCCATGCGCTCCAGCGAGCTGGCACCGACAAACCCGTGGCAGTCGGTGGCCTGAATGACGCGGTTCGCGTCCTCCGGCGTGTTGATGGGGCCGCCGTGGCAGAGGAAGAAGATGTCCTTCCGCACGCGGCTCGCGGCGTTGATGATTTCCTGCGTGCGCTTGAGCGTGAAATCCCACGACGCGACCGCGCTCTTCACGCCGATGCTCCCGCCGACAGTCGTGCCGACGTGCGCGATGATCGCGTCCGCGCCGGCTTTCGCCATCGCGACGGCCTCCTCCGGCGTGGCGACATAGACGACGGAAAACAAATCCATCCGGCGCGCGAGCGCGACCATCTCGAACTCCTGCTTCACGCTCATGCCGGTTTCCTCGAGCACCTGGCGGAAATGGCCGTCCACAATCGTGTGCGTCGGGAAATTGTTCACGCCGCTGAAGCCCATCTCCTTCACCCGGCCCAGCCAGTGCCACATCCGCCGGCGCGGGTCGGTGGCGTGGACGCCGCAGATGACCGGCACCTCCTCGACGACGGGCAGGACTTCGTGCTCGCCAATCTCCATCGCGATGGCGTTGGCGTCGCCGTAGGCCATGAGGCCGCAGGTCGAGCCGCGCCCGGCCATGCGGAAGCGCCCGGAATTGTAGATGATGATGAGGTCCGCGCCGCCCTTCTCGATGAACTTGGCGCTGATGCCCGTGCCCGCGCCGGCGGCGATGATGGCGTTGCCCTTTTTGAGCGTGGCGCGCAGCCGCTCGACGACTTCCTTGCGGGTGTAGGGATTTCCTTTTCCAGTCCAGGGATTCGGCATAGGTCGTTTCGGGTTTAAGTTTTCTAAAATTGTCCGCCGCCCAAACTACCAGCTTTCGTCCGCGCGCGAATCAGCAAAACCCACCAAGCCCTATCTGAAACGCACGCAGCTCGTAGCGTTTATTTGAAATTCCTTCAAACGAACCAGTTTGATCTCCTTGCATCGCGCTGAACTTTTCGCACTCAATCCTTCTTGGGCGGCATGGTTTCATCCGTGTAGATATTTTTCTTTGGGCCGGGATTCTGGAGATCCCCGTTGAAATAGTTGGTCAAAGATGCGCGTTCTTCCTTGCTGATTGCTTGGTTCGCCTCCGTCTCCACTCTTTCTCGAAGCGGAGCAAGCCTTTCACGTCCCATGCGCCATTGCGCGTATTCATGCCATCGAGGTTCTTTGATTGATGCGATCAATTCCGACCTCTTGCCTTCCAGATCGTTTCTTCCAGACAATGCAAAGCCTTCGTGTAGGTGGAATAAAATTTCGTTTTCCGATCCATGCACGCTCGGCCATTTGAACTTTGCGTTTTTCCAATAATTCAAATCCGCCATACGTAGCGCCAATTCTGTCGCTCCGGGGACATTTCTTCTCGCCATCAACCCCAAGGACTCAAACATCGCAAAAATCGCCTTTTGTTCGTAATGGCCTAAATCACCTGAAAAATTGTTCATTAATTGCTTTTCGATCAACTCGACAGTAGTGCTGTCACCGATGTGTGCCAAAGTCCTCCAGACGCCTTCGTGGTAAGGCTTGAGTTTCTGATTATCGAGAATCTTGTAAAGAGACTCCTTGGCGGCTGGGTTGGCCCCTTTATACATATTCCATCGAACACCATGATGAAGGCGCATTAGCGCAACAGAAATGGTTTCTTCAACGTTTAGCCCTTCTGGGCTGTGTGGTGGGTCAGCGGCAAAAATTAGCAGACTCATCAGCCAACACGCAAGAATACTCGAAATACATTTTGCGATTCTTGCAAAAATCTTCATTGGCAACACCATTTCGGATCAACTTGTTCCAGCTCACGCAGAATCATCGCGCGCTTTTGTAGTTCTTGCTCATTGTAATGCTTCACTGAAGATTTGGCAACGGCTGGCCGAGAAAAATTTCCACGCCATCCGGCCAGCGTTCGCGCGGCTCGAAGCCGAGCAACTGCTTCGTGGGTTCCATGTCGAAACGCATTTTTCGCACGGGATTGCTCGCGGCATAAACAATGGCGAAACGCACGTCGGCGGATGCTTCGACGGTGGCGGCGAAGAACCGTCCCGCGTCGCCGGGACTCAAATACACGTCCTGCGCCCAGTCGTTCGCGGCGATTTCCCCGACCTGTTCGCGCGTGCGCGGGCACCAGCCCAGCCGCGCGACGATACAACTGATGCCGTGCATCTCCGCGTAGCTGCGGCCCGCCGCCTCCATGAACATCTTCGTGGCCGCATACCAGTGTTTCGGGCTGACGGGGTCGCTGGCGCGAACCGGCCACGGGCCGGTGCGGAGCTGCTGCCACCAGTTCACCTGCCCGCTGCTGGCGAGCACGATGCGCCGCACGCCCGCGAGCCGCGCGGCCTCCATGACGTGATACAGGCCGGTGAGGTTGTTCGGCAGAAGCTGGGTGAAAAACTCGTCGTCATCGGGCGTCGCGGCGAGGTGAATCAAGGTTCCGACTCCGTTCATCGCGCGCTCCAACGCCGCGCGGTCGGTGAGGTCGCCCAGAATCATGTCCGCAAGCCCCGGCGTGGCGGCGCGGTCGAATCCGCGCACCGGCAGGCCGCGTGCCTGGAGTTCCGCCACGGCCGCGCGCCCGACGCGCCCGCTGGAGCCGGTGACGAGAGTGGGAAGGTTGCCGTTCATTCGCCGCCGTTATAGCCGAGGCGGATTTTTTAGCCACGGATTAAACACGGACGGAACACGGATGGGGAATTTATCAGGAATGCAGGAATGCAGGAGGCGGACAGGAAAGGGGAGCGCGTGGCGTCCCGCCCGCTGTTTTCGGCGTCCCGCCGAAAACTTCCCCGCCCCGAAAAGACACACTATCGGGGGCGGTGGGTTCGCCCCAAACCCGTCGGCGGGACGCCGACGGGTGCGACCGGGACGGTCGCGCTCCCCTCATTTCAACGGCATCATTCCGGCCATAGAAATCCGTGTTTATTCCGTGTTCCATCCGTGGCTAAAAAATGATGGTGGAAAACAACCGTTTCCATTTCGCGGGTGGAAAGTTATTTTTACCGGCAACGCCAGCATGAGCCGCAACACGCCATCTGAATTCACCGAGACGCACGTCCTCGGCGGACGCACCCGCCAGTGGGTGGTGCGTGCGGACGAGCACGACCGGCGCGAATGGCTGAAGGACGCGCCCGTCTGCCCGGCGCTGGCGCAGCACCAGATCGCGCACGCCGGCGTCGCGTCCACCGCCGCGCCGTATCGCGTCGTGCGGACGAAGCAGGGCGGCGCGTATCTGCTCGCGTGCTTCGGCGGCGAGGGGCGCGTGCTGGTGGACGGCCGCTGGCAGACGTGCCGCGCGGGCATGGCGTGGCTGCTGCCGCCGCGCATCCTCAACGCCTTCCAGGCCGCGCCGGGCGCGCGCTGGGAATTTTGCTGGGTGCGCTACGAGCAGCCGCCGGAGCAGCGCCCGGTGGTTTCGACCAGTTCGCCCGTGCTGGCGAAGTTCGACGCCGAGCCGCTGCGCGCGGCGATTCTCGGCCTGTGGCACGAGTGCCGCAGCGGCGCGGCCCCGGCGCAGATTCATCACTGGGTCGAGCTGATTCAAAATTATGTGCTGCGCTTCGCCCAGCCCTGGCGCGGCGACGACCGGCTGTGGAAGTTGTGGGAAAAAGTCGCCGCCGACCTCACCGCCGACTGGACGCTGGAGCGTCTCGCTGCCGAGGCGCACTTGAGCCGCGAGCATCTGCGCCGCCTCTGCCGCCGGCAACTGGGCCGCAGTCCGCGCCATCATCTGACCTACCTGCGGATGCGCCGCGCGGCGGAACTGCTCATCGCGACGGATGACAAGATTGAAACCATCGCGCAGAATGTCGGCTACGTGAACCCGTTTGTCTTTTCCACGACGTTCAAGAAGTGGATTGGCTGGCGGCCCTCGGAACATCGTCAGAAGCCGGTGGCGGGCTGAATCCAAAGTAAGTGCCCACGAAACACACCAAACACACGAAATGGGAACCCGTTGGAGACGATGGCGTGAAATCAAACCAGTGTGCCGTTCTGCCGCAAACGTTCCCGGCGTTCGTGTCGTTCGTGTGTTTCGTGGGCACTCACTTCGGATTGAAAACGCATTTGCCGGGCTTGCCTTGGCCCGCACGACTTGACACAGTTCGCCCTCAATTATGCCTTCCACCCCGAGCCAGAGCGCCGAAGATTATCTGGAGCGCATCCACGAGCTGATCGAGGAGAAGGGCTACGCGCGCGTGGTGGACATCGCCTCCTCGCTCAAGGTGAAGCAGGCCTCGGTCACCAACATGGTGCAGAAGCTCGGCGAACTCGGCTACCTCCACTACGTGAAATACCGCGGCCTCGTGCTCACGGACAAGGGCCGGGCCGTCGCGTGCAAAATCCAGCAGCGCCACGCCACGCTCTCGCGGTTTTTCTCGCTGCTCGGCCTCGACGCGGAGACGCAGCAGCTCGATATCGAGGGCATAGAGCACCACTTGAGTCCCGCCACGGTCAGTTGCCTCGCGGATCTGGCGGAGTTTTTGGAGAAAAATCCCGACGTGCTGCGGCAGTTCACCAAATCGCGGAAGAATTCAAAGACGAAGCCGAAGTAGGAAACAGTCGGATCGTCCAACGCCGAAGCTTCACTGCCCACCAGCCCACTTCGGCTGCTTCTTCAAGTGGTAGAGCATCTCGCCCGCCTTTGGCACATAGAGGACGCCTTCGTCTTCGCGGTTTGAAAAATCTTCCACGCGAATGCTCTTCGGGTCGCGGTAGCCGAGGTTGATTTTGCGGCAGACTGCTTCAGGAATCTGCGTGGCGAGCGTGACCTGGATGCGGCATTTCTCCACGCCGCTCTCGAACGTGCCGATGCCGCGCACGTGCGTCGAGTGTGCGAGCACGCCCCACGGATGATGTTTGAACTTGTCCCACTGCTTGAGGAAGTAGTCGCGGCAATGATAGCCCACTTCCTCAATAACCCTGCCGTGCGTGACGGAAATCTCCGTGACGTGCGGCGCGTAGATGATGAGTTCGCCGCCGTCGGCCACGACCGGCTCCAGCTTATACATCCCCTTGCCGGCGACCCACACGTCGTCATACATCGGCGGCATGTTGGAGAGCACGGTCTTGAACGGCCTGTCCTTGTAAACGATGTGAACCTGCTTCGAGAGTTCACTGGCAGCGTCCCACGCGGCCTCCGGCGTGCCGAAGGAAAGTCCGGCGAGCGACTTGTCCGGCGCGACGACCATGCAGAAGCACGCCTTGCTGATTTTCACGAGCGCGCCCGCGCGGTCAACGACCTTGCGGACGGGCGTCCACTTGTTGCCGATGATCATCGGGTTGGTGACAACCGCGCCGAGCCAGTGGAAGAAGTTCAAAATCTTCGGCCCGCCCACGCCGGGGAAGAGATACTTGTTGCCGCCGGAGAAGCCGACGACCTCGTGCGGGAACACCGGCCCGACAATGATGACCTGGTCGTAGTTGAAGACGAGCTTGTTGATCTCGACGGGCACTTCCATCGAGAACAAACCGTCCGTGAGCTCCTTCACGTCCGCTTCGGTGAGCGAACCGATTTCCTGGAGCGCGGCGGGATTGTCCCACTCGTGATTGAAGAAGCGGACTTTCTTGAACTCGCCACGATGCTGCGCGACAGAAATTTCGAGCCGGTGACAGATCGCCTCCTCGCTCATCGGCGGATGCGTGCCGAGCGCGACGAGCACATCGAGTTCCTTGGTGACGTCACCGATTTGCGCGAAGATAGCCTTGAAGAGCAGCCCCACCGGTGCGGTGCGCGTGTGGTCGGGCACGATGAGCAGAATCCTCTTGCCGCGATAATCAGCGGCGGGCAGCGCGCTGGCGACGAGTTCGGCGACTTGCGCGTCGGTCAGCTTGCTGGGGAAAGCGGATTTCGAGAGGAGATTCATGGGGTGAATTTGCCACAGATGTTCACAGATGAAACACAGATTTTGAAACCTGCATCTGTGTCCATCTGTGTTTATCTGTGGCTCAAATCAAATCGTCTGCGAAAGATAGCCGCCATCCACGCGGATGTCCGTGCCGGTAACGAAGGAACTGGCCTTGTGGCTCGCGAGGAAGACCGCCGCGCCAATGAGTTCGCCCGATTCACCGAAGCGGTTCATCGGCGTGTGGCCCCAGATGGCCTTCGTGCGCGCCGTGGGTGAGCCGTCGTCGTTGAAGAGCAGCTTGCGGTTCTGTTCGGCGGGGAAAAAGCCGGGCGTGATGGTGTTGACGCGCACGCCTTTGGTGGCCCATTCGCGCGCGAGGAACTGCGAGAGGCTCAACACGGCGGCCTTGGCCGCGGAGTAGCTCACCACGCGCGAAAGCGGCAGGTGCGCCGAGACGCTAGCGATGTTGATGATGCTTCCCCTGCCCCGCCTGCACATGGCCGGGCCGAACTCCTGGCACGGCAGGAACACGCCGCCCACGAGGTTCAAGTCGAAGTTCGCCTGCCACGCTTCGAGCGGGATTTTCTCGAAGGGATTCTCCGGCGTGACGGTGACCTTGGGATCGTTGCCGCCGGCGGCGTTCACGAGAATCGTCGGCGCGCCTAGCCTGGCTTCGATTTCCTTGTGCGCCTCGGCGAGGCTGCCACGCGACGCGGCGTCGCAGGCGAAGAACGCCGCCTGGCCGCCCGTGTCCTTGATGTCCTTCACGCGCGCGTGGCCGCGCTCCTTGTTGCGACCGAGCACGGCGATTTTCGCGCCCGCCCCGGCCAGCCCCTCGGCCAGCGCGCCGCCCAGCACGCCCGTCGCACCAATGACCACCGCGACTTCACCCGACAAATCAAACAGGTTCATAATTTGCCGCCGACTTTGATTCACGCCCCCAAGGTGTGAAAAGAAGAAAAGCAGGAGGAGGTTCCTATTGGGCGCATCCGGGCACTGCCCCCACTCCGTCAGGGCGGGCGGAGCGCCGATCTCCGATCCGGCGCGTTCCCGGGTGTTTTTCCATCCCTGCCGGGTCGGAGACCGGCGCTCCGGGGGCAGTGCCCGGATGCGCCCGTTCCTATTCCCCCACCTGCCGCTTGATCGCCGCGCAAATCTGGTGCGCCCATTTTTCCAGCACGTCGGCGTCGGGGCCTTCGATCAGCAGGCGGGCCTTCGGCTCGGTGCCGGAGTAGCGCAGCAGCACTCGGCCACCGCGCGGCTTGACCTCGGCCTCGGCCTGCGCCACCAGCGCCAGCACGCCCTCAAGCTGCTCGAAGGGTTTCTTCTCGCGCACGCGGACGTTGGTGACGAGCTGCGGATAGCGCGTCCAGCACTTCGCCAGCTCGGAGAGCGGCGTGTCCTTCGACTTCATGATGCGGAGCATCTGCAGCGCGGTCACGAGGCCGTCGCCCGTGGTGGAAAATTCGCGGAAAATCATGTGCCCGCTCTGCTCGCCGCCCAGGCTGAAGCCGTGGCGGAGCATTTCATCAATGACGTTTTTGTCGCCCACGGCGGTGCGGACGATGCGCCCGCCGGCGGCGTGAATGGCGGCATCGAGCCCGGCGTTGCTCATCACGGTGGAGACCAAAGTTTTCCCGGCCAGCGTGCCTTGGGCGATCATGTCGAGCGCGGCGATGGCCATGATGTCGTCGCCGTCAATCAACGTGCCTTTCTCATCGCACAGCAGCACGCGGTCGGCGTCGCCGTCGTGGGCGATGCCGAGGTGGGCCTGATGCTCGCGCACCTTCTGGCATATCTGCTCCGGGTGCATGGAGCCGCAGTCCTTGTTGATGTTCGTGCCGTTCGGCTGGTTGCCATAGACGAAAATTTCCGCGCCCAGCTCGCGCAGCACGCAGGGCGTGGACTTGTAGGCCGCGCCGTGCGCGCAATCCACCACCACGCGCACGCCGTCCAGCGTGAGGCCGCGCGGGAAGGACGCCTTGGCATACTCGATGTAGCGGCCCAGCGCGTCGTCAATGCGCACCGCCTTGCCGATTTCGTTCGCCGTGGGCCGGATGTCCTCGATGTGGCCGCTGAAGACGAGTTCCTCGATGTGATTCTCAATGTTGTCCGCGAGCTTGTAGCCGTCCGCGCCGAAAAACTTGATGCCATTGTCGTCGTAGGGATTGTGCGACGCGGTGATGACGATGCCCGCGTCGGCGCGCAGGCTGCGCGTGGCATAGGCGACGCCCGGCGTGGGCAGCGGGCCGATAAAGAGCACGTTCACGCCCATCGAGAGCACACCGGAGGCGATGGCACTCTCCAGCATATAGCCGGAAAGGCGCGTGTCCTTGCCGATGACGATCTCGTGCCGTCCGCGCCCGCGCGACTGCGATTCGAGGTTCTTGAAAACATGCGCGGCGGCGCGGCCCAGCTTGAGGGCCGTCTCGGCGGTAACAGGCTCGACGTTGGCGCGGCCACGGACGCCGTCCGTGCCGAAGATGCGTTTGGGCTGACTCATGGGTAAGTGGAGTGTTTCACGGTTGCGGCGAGTTGACGCGCTCAATCCGCACCATCGCAGGATCCACGCGGACGAGTGACACGCCTTCGGGCGCGACAATCTGGATTTTCTTCGCCGCGCCCTCGATGTCGCGGGCGGCGCTAAGATTGACGAAAGCCTGAATGTCCTTGTCAGTGATTCTCTGGAGCACGAGGAATTTCCCGCTGACGGTGACGGTGACTTCGCCGGGCACGACGCGGAAACTGCGCGTGTCCGCCGCGTTCATCATCACCGTGATGGGCACGCGCGTGAACTTCTGCTGCGCGGTATCGTCCACGAGCGCGTCGGACTTCGGCTCATGCAGGATGGCGTTGACGGTGAACCAGATCACCGTCGCCAGCGCGAGCGAGAACAGCTTGAGCCAGAAGTTTTTCAGGATGAAGTCACGCCACGCCATGTCAACGGGCCTCCGTTTTTTCCGGCGCGGGTTTCGCCGGGCGCGCGGGGAGCAGCGCATCAAGCCAGTGGCGCGGCTTGCCGCGCGGCACCAGCACCGAGGTGAGAAACGCCCGCAGTTCCTCGACGGTCACGCCCTTCACAAACTCGCCCTTGTAGGCATACGACACCGCGCCCGTCTCCTCGGACACGGCGACAATCACGGCGTCCGATTCTTCGCTCAAGCCGATGGCCGCGCGGTGGCGGGTGCCGAGGGATTTGCTCAAGTCCTGCCGCTGCGTGAGCGGAAAGATGCACGCCGCGTGCGTGATGCGGTCGCCGACCATGATGACGCCGCCGTCGTGGATGGCGTTGTTCGGGAAGAAAATCGTCTCCAGCATCTCCGGCGTGGCCTCGCAGTCCACGACGATGCCCGACTCGACGACTTCGCGCAGGTGAATGGTCTGCTCGATGGCGATGAGCGCGCCGATCCGCACATCCGCCAGCCGCTCGACGGTCTGGATGATGACCTCGATGTTTTCGCGCTGCTCGCGGGCGGTGCTAAACGCGCGGAGGTTGCCCAGCTCGGCGAGCATCCGGCGCAGTTCCGGCTGGAATATCACCAGCACCGCCAGCGCGGAGAACGCGAAGAATGTCCGCAGCAGCCAGCTCAACACCTCGAAGCGCAGCACCGACGCGAGGAACGTGAGCGCCAGCAGCACGAGGAAGCCCATCACCACCGGCGCGCCGCGCGTGCGCCGCGTGAAGTTGTAGGCGTAGTAAATGACCACGGCCAGGATCGTGATTTCCACGATTGGTCGCCAGATCAGCTTGAACACGGTCCAGGTCATGTTTGCCGTTTTGCGAGAATAGCCTCGCCCATCCGCAGCGCCTGCGCGGTCGCCGCCACGTCGTGCGCGCGGATGATGTGCGCGCCGTTCTGCGCCGCCCACCCTGCGCACGCGAGCGCCGCCGGCAGACGATCCGGCGTGTCCGCGCCGGAGATTTTTCCGAGGAACGACTTGCGGGAAGCTCCCACGAGCAGCGGGCGATGCAGGATGGTAAAACGCCGCAACTCCGCCAGCAACTTCAAATTGTGCTCCAGCGTCTTGCCGAAGCCGAGGCCGACATCCAAAACCACCTGCTCCGCGCGCACTCCCGCCGCCGCCAGCCGCGCCAGCCGGTCGGAGAAAAATTCTTGCACCTCGCGCACCACGTCGGTGTAGGCCGGGTTCACCTGCATCGTCTGCGGCGTGCCCTGCATATGCATCGCCACGTAGCCCGCGCGGAATTCCGCGACCGTCTCCCACATCGCCGGCTCGGTGCGGTTGGCGGCAATGTCGTTCACGATGCTCGCGCCCGCTTGCAGCGCAGCCCGCGCCACCGCCGGTTTTTGCGTGTCAATCGAGAGCGGTATTTTCACCTGTGACGCGAGCCGCTCAATCACCGGCAGCACGCGGCGCAACTCCTCCGCCTCGCTCACCGGTGCCGCGCCGGGCCGGGTGGATTCGCCGCCGATGTCGAGGGTGTCCGCGCCCTCGGCCACGAGTTCGAGCGCGTGCGCCACGGCGGCATCGGCTTGAAAAAACTTTCCGCCATCGGAGAACGAATCGGGCGTGACATTGACAATGCCCATCACCAGCGCCGGGCGCGGAAACTGGAATTCAAACTGGCGGGCGCGCCAAATCATGACCATTCCGTGTGATGAGCGGCAAGACCCGCCCCCTCACCCGCCCTCCGGGCACCCTCTCCCCCTCGGAGGGGGAGAGGGCCGGGGTGAGGGGGCCGAGCCGAGCGGTTGAATCGGAAATCAGGCGTGGTCGCTGTCATTTGCGGATCAGTTCCCTCGCCGCCTCCACGAGCCGCTTCGCAATCGCGGCCACGATTTCATCCGGCACGCCGATTTGCGGATTGGCCGACTGCGTGAGCAGGTGGCACTGGTCGTTCACGTAATCAATCAGCACGTTTTCGCCCGCCTCGGTGCGCGCGATTTCGCTGGAGAAGAAATTCATCCCCGACAGCACAGCGACGCGGCGGACGATGTCCTCCAGCGGTTTGAGGTTGTGCTGCTCCACTTCCGCTGGCTCGACCTTGCGGTAGCGGTCGGTGAAACAATTCCACCAGCACATCCACACCGAGCCGAAAACAAAATAGACGCGGAAGTAAGCCGGCTCACCCAGCACATCGGCGGGCCGGATGCGCCGCTGCAAAAGATAATGCGCGTCCGGCCACGCGGCGGCGGAGCGCGCCAGATCGGCCTCGCCCGTCGCATCGAGCAGCACGCCCTTGCGGCCATAGCCGAGGCCGGGCTTGATGACGAAGGGCGCTCCCAACAGTTCCTTGTGCTGGGCCGTGAGTTGAAATGCCGCCGCCTGCTCGCGCGGCACGATGAGCGTGGGCGGCACGGTGAAGCCCGCTTCTGCGAGGCGCGGGTGGAGGAGCGCCTTGTTGAACGCCGCGAGCGCCACGTCCGGCGGATCGATCACCTTTGCCCCCTTGGCCGACGCGAGCCGCACGAGCCGGTGAAACACATCGTCCGGCGCGTGATGTTCGCTGTGCATATTGAGCAGCACGCGGATCGAGAGTTCGCCGCGCGTGAGCTTGGCGAGAAATTCCTCCACCCACAGCGGCTCGATGAGGAAGAAGTTCAACCCGGCCTCGGCGCAGTGCCGCTGCACGCGGTGAATGAAAAAATCATCCGCGTCCAGCTTGTGGGTCATCACCAGGTCATAAACTCGCACGACAGCGCGAATTATCCGGCGCGAAGCGGAGGCGTGTCAACCTCCGGCGGGCGAGGGCCACCATACTTGAAACGCCGGCGAGCGAATAGAGCAAGCCCGCCGAGAATGCCGAGAGTCACGGTGGTTGGTTCGGGAATCACAAAAATGCCATAACGAGAAAGACCAAATCCAGGAACACCGCCGAATGTCAAAGAGGTGGGTTGAGGTAATGAGGGCGGGGAACCTGCTGAACCGATCCCGGTAACTTGAGTCCATGTTAACTCCGCATTCCGGTCAAATGCAGTGGGGTATGTGCTTTCAGAATTGCCACGCCACGCTCGAAGGGTGAACACGGCACTCGTGTTGTCCGCCACCCCGGTATCGACAACACCAAAGTCAAAGTAACCAGATTCACCTGCAATCACTCCACGTGCCACAATATTCCAATTCACAAAGAGCATCACTTGAGTCATGCCATCATCTGGAGCCAACCCTTCCACTACAATTCTATGAAGCTGGTAATCATAGTCGCCTTGGTAGATTGGGCAGCCCATCCCGCCGTTCGCATCGTAATTATTAACGAAGATTGAACCGGTTCCAGCGAAAGCCGAAGACCCAGCGACTGCGATGGCCGCAATCCATGAAACGAAAGCATTTGGTTTCATGGCGGAATTCATGGCTGGCTGTTTCTACACCACATAGCCGCCGGAAGCAAGCGCGTGCACTGCGCGCCACCGCCTCGCTCAAGGCTTGTAGCGCGCGTCGAGGATTTCCAGCCCCGCCTCCTTCTTCAGCCGCTCAACGTAGCCGGGCAGCAGCTTCTCGGCCTCCTGCTGGATGAGGTGCTCGCGGATGCGCCCCTTGGTTTCTTCGAGGGTAAACTGCTTGGCCGGGAGGCGTTCATCCACCCGCAGGATGTGGTAGCCGTATTTGCTGGTGATGACTTCGCTGATCTGGTTCGCACCGAGCGCAAACACCGCCGCCTCGAAATCCGACGACATCTGGCCGCGCGCGATGACCATGACGCCACCGCGCTCCTTCGAGCCGGGGTCTTCGGAAAATTCCGTGGCGAGCTTCGCGAAGTCTTCGCCGGCTTTCAGGCGCTTCAGAATGTTGTCGGCCAGCTCGCGCTGGGCGGCCTTCTTTTCCGTCGGCATTTCCGCCGGGACGCCGCCGGGGCCGGGCTTGGTCATGTCCACGACGAGCCGGAGAATATGGCTGACCTTCACGGCCTCCGGCTCCATGAACTTCGCCTTGTTGTCCTCGTAAAACTTCTTTATCTCCTCGTCGCTCGCCTTGAGGCTGGCCTTCACCTCGCGGTTGAACACCTCCTCGATGACGGCGCGCTCCACGATCTTCTGCCGGAACTGCTCGGGCGTGAGGCCGGTCGCCTCGACCTGCCGCCTGAATGACTCCTCGGAGGCGGCGCGCTTCCGCAGCTCGGCGATGTATTTGTCCACGGACTCCGTGGCTTTTGCGCGATCCTCGGCGGTGGCCTTGGTGTCGAGAATTTTGGAGATGGACAGCCGCTCCAGGATTTTCGCCTCGAAGTCGCGGCGCTGATCCTCCGGAACGACGCGCCCCTGCGCCGCCATGCTGGTCTTGAACTCGGTGAACTCCTTTTCCACCTGGCTGCTCTTGATCTCGAACCCCTTGCCCTTGGCGACGACCTTGTCGGGAAAGAGTTCTTCGAGGGAGAATTTCGCCTTGGGCGCGGGATCTTGCGCCCATGCAACCGTGACGCCGCTCAAGACAACTGCCAGTTTGAGGAAAATACTTTTCATAAAAATGTTCGCACACGTTTCCGACTTACAACTTTACCACCCGCACGTTGCTGATGTCCGCGTCCTTCGCCAGTTCGTCGAGCAGCGCCGGCGGCGGCACGCTGTCGAGGTTCAGCACCGTGAGCGCCTGCCCGCCCGCCGTGTCGCGGCTCAAGCTCATGCTGGCGATGTTGACCTTGTGCTTCGACATCAGCGTGCCGATGTGGCCGACGATGCCGGGCCGATCCTTGTTGTTCATCAGGAACACGACGCCCACCGGGACAATCTCCGTCGGCTGGCTGAAGACGCGGACGATGCGCGGGTTGTTCGGCGAGCCGAAGAAGGTGCCGCCCGCCGACACCTTCTCGCCGTCGGGCGCGAAGACCGCCACGTGCAGCCACTCGTTGAACGTCACCGGCTCGTCGCTGCGCTTTTCCTCGACCGTCATGCCCGCCGCCGCAGCAGCGGCGCGGACATTCACGTGGTTCACGTCCTTGATCGCGCCCGCGTGCAGCAAGCCGAGCAGGATGGCGCGCGTGATCGGGTCAATGTTCGGCAGCGTCCGCGCGTGGCCGCCGTAGGTGATGTGGACGCGCTCGATGCTCGCGGGCGCAAGCTGGCTCAACAGCTTGCCCAGCTTCTCGCCGAGGTTCATGTAAGGCTGCACCTGCTCGTAGGTCTTGGCGTCAATGAACGGCAGGTTCACCGCGTTCCGCACCTCGCCGGTGAGCAGATAGGCCGCGATGATCTCCGCGACTTCGATGCCGCACTTCTCCTGCGCCTCCTTGGTGCTCGCGCCGAGATGCGGCGTGAGCAGGACGTTCGGCAGCTTGCGGAACGGGTGATCCGCCGGGAGCGGCTCCTCGCAAAACACGTCGAGCGCCGCGCCGGCGACCTTTTTCGACTCCAGCGCGGCGATTAAATCCTTCTCCTCGATGATCTCGCCGCGCGCCGCGTTCACGATGCGCACGCCGGGCTTCATCTTCGCAAAGGCGTCGGCGTTCAGCATCCCGCGCGTCTGCTCCGTGACGGGCATATGGACGGTGATGAAATCCGCGCTGCGATAAATGCCGTCCGCGTCGCCGACCAGTTCCACGCCAAGCTGCTTCGCACGCGCCTCGGTGAGGAACGGGTCGTAGGCCAGCACGCGCATCCCGAAGGCCAGCGCGCGCTTGGCCACCTCGCCGCCGATGCGGCCCATGCCGAGCACGCCGAGCGTCTTGCCGTGAACCTCCACGCCCGAAAACAGTTTGCGATCCCACTTGCCCGCCTTCATCGAGGCGTCCGCCGGGGCGATGTGCCGGGCGAGCGCGCCGAGGAGGATGAACGCCAGCTCGGCGGTCGTCACGGTGTTGCCGCCGGGGGTGTTCATCACCACCACGCCGCGCTGCGTGGCGGCGTCCACGTCCACGTTGTCAATGCCCACGCCGGCGCGGCCCACCACGCGCAGCTTCGGTGCGGCCTCGATGACTTTCTTGGTCACTTTCGTCTCCGAGCGCACGACCATCGCCTCGACGTCCGCGACGAGCGGAAGGAGTTCCGCCTCCTTGAGCGGCTTCTCGAGCACGGTGACTTTGAATTCCGGGCGCGACTTAAAAAGGGCAATGCCCTTGGGTGAAATCGGGTCGCAGATCAATACGTTCATAAAACAGGCCGCGCAGTGTAGGCAGCGCATGGGGGCAGGTCAAATGTTCAAAAGGCAATCCGCCGTCGGCGGGCGTATCCGGGCTGCCCCCGCCTCGGCGGGCGCGGCGGAACGCCGATCTCCGAACCGGCACGAGGCCATCCTATTTTATCCCCTGCCGGATCGGAGTCCGGCGCTCCAGGGCAGCCGGATGCGCCCGGCTTCGGCGAAGGCGGCGACTCAATTCGGAGCACCGAGCATTGCTCGGCACCGCAGTGAACGGCAAATTGAGCACGGGCGTATCTCGCTTTCTAGCCCCCCTCTCATTAGCACCCGGCTTTAGCCGGGTGAAGCGCGGCCAAGACAGGGGAAACGGTTTTAACCGTTTCTCCCAGCCACCCAAGCCGTTAAAACGGCTGCATGACGGTGCCGCAGCCCTCACCGGGCTAAAGCCCGGTGCTAATGAAAACGGCATGAAAGTAAAATGCTCCCTTGAACCACGGCGACAGTGAAACGGATTTGCAGCCCGCGCCGCGCGCGGCTATAAACGGCGCGTGATTTTTTGCCGGGAACATCTGTCGCCGATGGCTTCACATGGCGTGGCCGCCTCCGCCCTGCCATGAAAATCCTCCACCTGGACGGCAGTTCCGAGGACAACGGCGGCGTCCTGTCCGTCCTGCGAAACTTGCAGGCCGCCTCCGCGCCGCACGGCCTTCAGCACGTGGTCTGGGTGAATGACAAATTCACCGAGCGGCGAAGCCCCGCGCTCGATTACCGCCGCAGCCCGCACGCGTGCGGCGACGACGCGAGCCACTGCAAATTATTTCTCCAGGCTTGGCGCGCCTTTCCCGAAGTGAAACGCCTGCTCGCGGAGGAAAAGTTCGGCCTTGTCCACGCGCACACGCGCGGCGCGCTGCTGCTCGCGGTGAAAATCGCCGCGCGGCTCGGGCGCCCAGTGGTCTTCACAAACCACAACTACGCCCGCCGCCGCTGGCTCTACTCGTGGGCTGCGGCCCGCCCGCGCGTCCACACCGTGCTGCTCACGCCGAACATGGCGCGGCACTACGGAATGAACATTGACCCGCCGCGCATGAACATGATTTCCGAGGCGTGCGCGGATGATTTCTTCACCGCACCGCTGGCCGAGCGGACGACCGGCAAGGTGCTGCGGTTCGTCGGCGTCGGCTCGCTCGTGCGCTGGAAAAACTGGCACCTCGTCATCGAAGCACTAGCGCTGCTCAACGACGCCGAGCGCGAGCGAATCCGGTGCCGCCTCTGGGGGCCGGTGCCGAACGAGCCGGCGGCGCAGGCCTATGCCGGAGAATTGCGCCGCTCGGTCAAGGCGCGCGGGCTGGAGGCGCAGTTTGAATTTTGCGGGCCGACCAACTCCATCCGCGAGGCGCTGACGGACGCCGACTGGTTTGTTCTCCCCTCCACCAACGAACCGTGCAGCGTCGCGCTCATCGAGGCGCTGGCACTGGGGCTGCCCGCCATTGTCTCCAACAGCGGCGGCTCGCCGGACATCGTGCAGGACGAGCGCACGGGTTTGTTGTTCACGCCGGAAAGCCCCGCGTCACTCGCGGCGCGGCTGCGGCAAATCCTGGCTGGAAAGGCGGAAATGCCACCGCCGGAAAACATCCGCGCCTCCGTCCGCGCGCGCTCCGCCTCGGTCATGTCGGCGGAATACGCGGCGCTGTATCGGCAAATCCTCGCGGCCCCCGCGCCGCCTCCCGCCGCATGAGCGCGCGTGAAAGACTGCTCGTCCTCGAACTCTGGGGCGTCGGCGACCTCACCCTGGCCTCGCCGTTTCTGGCCGCCGCGAGCCGGCGTTTCGCGGTGACGCTGCTGGCCAAACCGTTCGCCGATGAGCTGCGGCGGCGCTTCTGGCCGGAGGTGGAGGTCATTCCCTTCACCGCGCCGTGGACGGCGTTTCAAAATAAATACCAGCTGCACCGCTGGCCGTGGCGGCGGATGAAAATTTTGCGCGGCCAGCTGGTCGCCCGGCAGTTTGACTTCGCCGTGTCCGCCCGCCGCGACC
Organism: Verrucomicrobiota bacterium; assembly: GCA_016235585.1. Taxonomy (GTDB): domain Bacteria; phylum Verrucomicrobiota; class Verrucomicrobiia; order Limisphaerales; family JACRJY01; genus JACRJY01. The sequence goes on from JACRJY010000025.1 coordinate 26,065, forward strand.
CGCGCGACCATTTGCTGATGCGGCTGTCCGGGGCAAAGCAGCGGCTGGGCTTTCCGCGCCTCGGCGGTGAACTGCTTTTGACCAAACCGCTCGCCGGGCTGGAACGCCACGCGCACCGCCATGATCACTGGCGCGCGGCGGCGCAGGCGCTGGGGCTGGACTTGCCGCCGCGCGGGCAAATTCCCGCGCCGGAACCCCTCCCGTGGCGCACCGTGCTGATTCACTCCGGCGCGGCGCAGCCGGTGCGCGTCTGGCCGCTGGAGCGCTTCGCCGAGCTCGCGGCGCGGCTGCGGAGAAATAATTTCCAAGTCCAGATCGTTTGCGATCCGGCGCAGAAAGAGTGGTGGCTGAATCACGGCGAGGAATCCGTGCAGGCTCCGGCAAACCTCGCCACGCTGTTCGGCGCGCTCGATCAGGCGGGCGCGTTCATCGGCAACGACTCCGGCCCCGGCCATCTCGCCGCGCTTTGTGGCGTGCCGACGTTCACGATTTTCGGCAACCAGCTTCCCGGCTTCATGGCCCCGGTGCATCCGAACGCCGAATGGAGCGAAGGCAAGCCCTGCCCGCACAAGCCGTGCTTCGACCGCTGCCGCTTCGCCGCGCCGCACTGCCTGCTCGACGTGGCGGTGGACGAGGTCTGGCCGCGCGTGGAGAAATTTGCCAGCCTGCACGCCGCACATGACTGAAGCGCCCACAACCCCGCGCACGTTCAACGTGCTCGGCACGCCGCTGCTCGCGACGGACTACGACGCGCTGGCCGCGCAGTGCCGCGCGCTCGCGCGCGAGCCGCGCGTGACGGCGCTGGAGTTCGCCAACACCCATCTCGTCACGCTGCGCCGCCACGACCCGGCGTTCGCGGCGCGGACGGCGGCGACGGATTTTTTCCTGCCCGACGGGATGCCGCTGATCTGGCGGATGAACTCACTCGGCGCGGGACTGAAAGACCGCGTGTATGGCCCGGCGTTCATGCGGCGGTGCTTTGAGACCACGCCCGCGTCGTTCACGCACTTCCTGCTCGGCGGCTCGCCGGAGTGCGGCAAGCGGCTGCGCGCGGCCATCGGGCAATGGAATCCGGCGGCGGAGATTCGCGGGTCGTTCCACGGGAACTGCGGCCTCGACGGAATTTTCCCCGGCGAGGACGATGACCGGCTGGTCGAAGAATTGAACCGCCTTTCGCCGGACTTCATCTGGGTCGGCCTCGGCACGCCGAAGCAGCAGGCGTGGATTCACCGCAACAAGCCCCGCCTCGCGCGCGGCGTGCTGTGCTCGGTGGGCTTCGCGTTCGATGTCCACGCGGGGCTGAAGCCCGACGCGCCGCTCTGGATGCAGCAGCGCGGGCTGACGTGGCTGTTCCGCGCGTGCTCCGAGCCGCAGCGGCTGGCGGGGCGGTATTTGAAATACAACAGCCTGTTTCTGTGGTATCTGTTGCGCGACGGCCTGGCGGGCCGGGGCAAATGATGCAAAGCATTTTCAAATGGAGCGCCGAGCATCGCTCGGCAAGATTGGAACCACCGCCACTTGCCGAGCAATGC
>JACRJY010000088.1 GCA_016235585.1 Verrucomicrobiota bacterium
ACGCAGCCCGCGTTGTTGCCGTCGAGCTTCACAGTGAGCGCATCGCCGACGGCCAGTTGCACGGGCTGGTCGAGCAGCCACACCGCCGTGTGCGTCTTGGTAAAATCCTTTTCCGATGTCCGCCACAAATCCTTCACGCCGATGATTTCCTCGGTCTCCTTGTAACGCGGCTCCTTGCGGTCGGCGTCGGCGTGGCGAAAAGTGACTGCGACATCTTTGGCCGCGCCCTGCTTGCGGAGGCTGGCGGTCAGCTTGAGCGACATGCTGTTGCTCGCGCCGCCGCGAACGATGCTCCCTTTGTGCTGCTCGTGCGGCAGCAGCTCGACGCGAACCGCACTGACCCAGCCCGTCGGTGGCTGGAGCTTGAAGGTCGTCGCGCTCGCCGTCTTGCCGAGAAACACGACCCGCCCGTCGCTCTCGATGCGGAATTCCGGCGGCGCGGGCTTGGGCGCGGGAGTTTTTGCGGGTGCCTTCGCCACCGCCGGAGTTTTCGCCGCGTCCTTCTTTGCGTCTGTTTTCTTCGTGGTTTTCTTCACCACCGGCTGGCCTTTTTTGTTCACCGGCGTCGCGGTGGCGATGCTGACCGTCGGTTGCGGCGTGGCCCAGCCGGCGGGGTTTTGCCCGAAGAACTTCAAACCCGCCGCGCGCCAATTCGCCAACGCCGCGCCGGCTTTTTCATCGCTCGCCAGCTTCGCGCCCGCGCCTTTCGCGATGTCCGTGAGTTCGGCGCGGAGCTTCGCCGCGCGGCGCTGGAGATACGGGCTGTCCACGAGGATTTCCGGCGGGAATGGATGCTCGTTGCCAAAGCCCTTGAGTTCCGGGTTCATCGCGTAGCGGTTGTCGGCGTAGTAACCCCACTGCTTCACGTCGGCGAAGACGGCCTGCATGGAATAAAAGTCGCGCGCCGTGAACGGATCAAACTTGTGGTCGTGACACTCCGCGCAGCCGAGCGTCGCACCCAGCCACGCGCCGCCGACAGTCCGGATGCGCTCGGCGTTGTATTTGGCGAGATACTCCTTCTGCTGTGCGCCGCCCTCGCGCGTCATCATGTTGAGGCGGTTGAAGCCGGTGGCGACGATCTGCTCCGTGGTCGGGTTCGGCAGCAAATCGCCCGCGATCTGCTCGATGGTGAACTGGTCGAATCGCTTGTTCGCGTTGAACGCGTTGATGACGTAGTCGCGATACGGGAAGATGCGCTGGTTCTGGTCGCCGTGGAAACCGACGGTGTCCGCGAAACGCGCCACGTCCAGCCACCACGCGGCCCAGCGCTCGCCATAGCGTGGCGATGCGAGCAATCGCTCCACCTGTTTCTCGTAAGCCTTCACGCTGGAGTCCTTCACGAACACTTCGACTTCCTCCGGCGTCGGCGGAAGTCCGGTGAGGTCGAGCGACAGGCGGCGCAACAGCGCGCGTTTGTCCGCCTCCTTCGACGGCGTGATTTTTTTCTCCGCGAGCTTTTCCGCGACGAACGCATCAATTGGATTCTGAATTCTGAATTCTGGATTCTGGATTCGCGGCACCGCCGGTCTCACCAGCGGCGTGTAGGCCCAGTGGTCTTCATACTTCGCGCCCTCGGCGACCCACTGGCGGAACAGCTCCTTTTGCTTCGCCGTGAGTTCCTTGTGCGCCTCGCCCGGCGGCATCAGGTCGTCCTCGTCCTTCGTGAACAGGCGCTTGATGATTTCACTTTGCTCCGGTTTGCCGGGGACAATCGGGACTTCCCCGGACTTGGCCGGCTTGAGCGCCTCGGCACGGAGGTCAATGCGGAAGCCGCCCTTGCGCGCCTTCGCGTCCGGCCCGTGGCAGTGGAAGCACGTGTCCGACATGATGGGCCGGATGTCGCGGTTGAACTTCACGTCGGCTCGCGCCCGGTCGGCGAAAGTGGACGCGGCAAGCATCAGCGCCGCGAGCGTGGGAAGAATTCGGCTGTGAACTTTCATACGGCTGGTTTGGTCGCTGGCATTGGACGATTTATCGGGTGGACACTACAGGAATTATTTCCGGACGCCATGCACGAATCGCGCGCCGGTCATGCACAATCCTGCAACGCCCGATTTGACCGGGGTTGCCCGCGCCGCGGCTACGCGATCAACTCCTTCACGATCTTCGGCCCCTCGACGCCCGTGAGCTTGGCGTCGAGACCGGAAATCCGAACGGTGAACTTCTCGTGATTGATCCCGAGGAGATGAAGCACGGTCGCGTGAAAGTCATGCACATTTACCGGATCGCTGACGATGTTGTAGCTGAAGTCGTCGGTCTCGCCGAAGATCGTGCCTGCCTTTGAACCGCCGCCGGCCATCCACATCGTGAAACAGCGCGGGTGATGATCGCGACCGTAGTTTTCGTGGCTCAAGCCGCCCTGCGAGTAGATGGTGCGACCGAATTCACCGCCCCAGATGATGAGCGTGGAGTCCAGCAGGCCGCGATTCTTGAGATCGTTGATGAGGCCGTAGATGGGGCGGTCAATGTCGCGGCACTGGTCAGGCAAACGGCCGCCGACGTTGGAGTGCGTGTCCCAGTTGTTGTGATAAATCTGCACGAAGCGCACGCCGCGCTCGACCATCCGCCGCGCGAGCAACGCCGTGTAGCCGAATGTCCCGGGCTTCTTCGCCGAGTCGCCATAGAGGTCGTAGGTGGAGTCGGGTTCGTCGCCGATGTTCGTGAGGCCGGGCACGCTCGCCTGCATGCGGAACGCGAGTTCGTATTGCTGGATGCGCGTGTGCGTCTCCGGGTCGCCCACGAGCTTGTAGTTCATTTCGTTCAACGCCTTCAGGCCATCGAGCGTCTTGCGGCGCACATCGGTCGTGACGCCCGGCGGGTTGTTGATGAACAGAATCGGGTCGCCCGAACTGCGGAACGCGCAGCCCGCGTGCTCACCGGACAAATAACCCGACGACCACAGGCGCGCGGAAATCGCCTGCACTTGTTCGGTGTTGGTCGGGCGCGCGACGAGCACCACGAACGTCGGCAGGCTCTGGTTGAGCGAGCCAAGTCCGTAGCTGACCCACGAACCGAGGCACGGTCGTCCGGTGTTTTGATTGCCGGTCTGGAGAAAGCAGATGGCCGGCTCGTGATTGATGGCGTCGGTGTGCATCGTGCGGATGAAGCACATGTCGTCCACGCACTTCGCCATGTTCGGGAGCAGTTCCGTCACCCACATGCCGCACTTGCCGTGCTGGGTGAATTTGTATTTCGACGGCGCGATCGGAAACCGCGCCTGCCCCGAAGTCATCGTCGTGAGGCGCTGTCCCTTGCGGATGGAGTCCGGCAAATCCTTGTCATACCACTTATCCATCTCGGGCTTGTAATCGAACATGTCCATCTGCGGCGGCCCGCCGACCATGTGAAGGTAGATGACGTTCTTCGCCTTGGGCGCGAAGTGCGGCAAGCCGGGCAAACCGCCAACGCGCGCGAGCTGCGGCAGCGGCGCGGCGTTGGCGTTGAACAGTTTTCCTCCGAGCGACGCCAGCGCAGCCGCACCGAGGACATTCCCGCCGCGGCGGAAAAATTGGCGGCGCGTTTCGTAACGGACGTAATCTTCAAACAGGCTCATGGCATTTCCTCCGGCTTACTTGTTCAACACCTCGTCGAGGTTCATCAACTGGTTCGCGAGCATCGTCCACGCGGCGAGCTTCGGCGCGGGCAATGACGCGTCGGTCTTCATCTCGCCCACCGAGAGCAGCGCTTTCGCATCGTCGGGGTGCGCGGCGTAGAATTTCTCCAAGTCGGCAAGCGAAGCCTTCGCCACTTTCATTTCCTCGGAGCGGAACGGGCGCGCGAGCAATCGCTGCGACATGAAATCAATCGCGGCGTCCGGTTTTGCGCCCGCCTTGAGCGCGTGCTCGGCGAGGATGCGCCCGGCCTCGATGAACTGCGGATCGTTGAGCGTGGCGAGCGCCTGTAATGGCGTGTCGGTGCGTTCGCGGCGCACGGTGCAGACCTCGCGGCTCGGCGCGTTGAAGATGTCCATCAACGCCGGCGGCGCCTGGCGCTTCCAGAACGTGTAGAGGCTGCGGCGATGGAGGCTCTCGCCGGAGTCGCGCTTGTATTCGCGCGTGTTGCTCACGTTCATCGCGATGGCTTCCCAAACGCCGTCGGGCTGATATGGCTTCACGCTCGGCCCGCCGATTTTCGCGGAGAGCAATCCGCTCGCGGCGAGCGCGGTGTCGCGCACCATTTCGGCGTCCATGCGGAAACGCGGCCCGCGTGAGAGCAAACGGTTTGCCGGGTCTTTCTCCAACTTCTCCGGCGTCACGACTGCCGCCTGCCGATACGCGGCCGATGTGACCATGAGCCGGAACATGTGCTTGATGTCCCAGCCCGATTCGCGGAACTCGACCGCGAGCCAGTCGAGCAACTCCTGATGCGATGGCGGTTCGCCCATGATGCCGAAATCTTCCGCCGTCTTCACGATGCCCACGCCGAACAGCTCTGCCCAATAGCGGTTCACCGTCACGCGCGCGACGAGCGGGTTGTCCGCCGCGACCAACCACTTCGCGAGACCGAGGCGATTCGGCGGCGCGCTCTTCGGCATCGGATTCAACGAGGCGAACACCGCGGGCGTCACTTCCTCGGCGGGCTTGTCGTATTGGCCGCGCGTGAGGATGTGGGCCATCGGTTTCGCATCCATCCGCTCGTTCTGCACATGCGTCACCGCGCTGCGACTGCGGATGTCGCGCTGCTGCGCCTCCACTTTCACGAGTTGTTGCACGAACTTCTGCGACGGCACATCGAAGCGCGCGAGGTAAAGTTTCCGCAACTCCTCCATCTGGGGCGCGGCGAGTTTTCCGTCGGGCTTCGCGAGCGCGGCGGCGAGCGCGTTCCACTTCTGCGCAATTTCGACTTCACTCGCGGTGAGTTCGCAGTTGAAGATGCGGAAGTCTGCCAGCGCGCCGCCCGCGAACGTCCGCTTGCCGTCGCCGCCAAGTTGCAACGGGCCGCTGCCGCGGATGTTGCTCTTCAGCGCGGTCGAGTCGGACTGGCTCGGATAGTTTGGCTTGCCGTTCACCCACAACGTCAGCCCGCTGCGGTTCCGGCTGCCGTCGTAGGTCACGAGCAGATGCGTCCACTTGCCGCCCTGCAACCGGATGGCGCTCGGCGTGCGCAAATCCACGCGGTCGCCCTTCTCCGAGCCGTTGAGCCGAAACAGCGGCACGCGGTTGTTCACCTCGAACGACCAGCCCGCGCCGGTCTTCGGATCGCGCGTGCCCGCGATGGTGAAACTGCCCTCCTTGCCGGGCACGAACACCCAGCCGCCGACGCTGAACGGCTTCGTCGCGTCCAGGTCGCCCGCGCCGGGAATCGTGAGGAAACTTTTCTCACCGAACTTCAGCGCCTTGTCCTTGTTCGGCCCTTCGGTCCAGGTGAATTGATTCGTTGCGGCGACTTGGACGCACTTGCCGGCAACCATCGCCATCACGCTGGTGCCTTTGCCTTCGCCCAAGTCAGCGGCGAACAACTCGTCCTCCGCCGTGACTGGGCCGTTCAACTCCCGCGCCGCTGGCGACGCGGCCCACTTCTTGAACTCGGGTTCCGCCGCCTTGCGCCGCGCGTCCATTTTCACCTTCAACGCCGCGCTCTCATCCTTCAGCGCGAACCACTTTTCCCGCTCGCCCTCCGGCGGCACGACGATGACCGGAGCCGAGTCGGCGATGTTGCCGTCGCTGTGGTTTTGCGTCGTGTTCCGGAAGAACGCGCTCATCGAGTAAAAGTCCTTCATCGAAATCGGATCGAACTTGTTCTCGTGGCAGACCGCGCAATTCGCCATCAGCCCGAGCCACACCCACGACGTCGTCTCCACTCGGTCGCGAGCGTAGTTCGCGAGATTCTCCGCCTCGATGGTGCCGCCCTCGGCGGTGGTCATGTTGCAACGGTGAAAACCCGTCGCGATGAGCTGGTCCTGCGTGGCGTTCGGCAGCAGGTCACCGGCGAGCTGCTCGATGGTGAACTGGCTGAACGGCAGGTTGCGGTTGAACGCGTTGATGACCCAGTCGCGGTAAGGCCACATCTCGCGATAGTTGTCGAAGTGCAGCCCGTGCGTGTCGGCGTAACGCGCCGCATCGAGCCAGTAGCGCGCGCGATGCTCGCCGTAACGCTTCGACGCAAGCAAACGATCCACCAGTTTCTCGTAAGCGTCGCGCGACTTGTCCTTCACGAACGCTTCGACTTCCTCCGGCGACGGCGGCAGCCCGGTGAGATCCAGCGACACGCGGCGAATGAGCGCGCGCCTGTCCGCCTCGGGCGCGGGCGTGAGTCCGCTCTGCGCGAGTCGGGCAAAGATGAAGTTGTCGATTGGATTTTGAACTTTGAGCTTTGAGCTTTGGACTTCCGGCACCGCCGGCCGCTCCGGCGCGATGAACGACCAGTGCGCCTGCCACGGCGCGCCCTGTTCGATCCATTTCTTGAGCAGTTCGATTTCCTCCGGCTTGAGAATCTTGTGCGACTTCCTCGGCGGCATCAGGTCGTCCTCGTCCTTGGTGATGAGCCGCGTGTAGAGCGGGCTTTGGTCGGGCTTGCCCTTGATGACCGGGGTGCCCTCCTTGCGCTCGCCGAACAAACCTTCTTCACGATCGAGCCGCAGCCCGGCCTTCCGCGTGCCGGGATCGGGTCCGTGACAGAGGAAGCATTTGTCCGAGAGAATCGGCCGCACGTCGCGGTTGAACTGGATTCTACCGTCGTTCCATCCTTCGCCGCGGTTCGCGGCTGAAATCGTGAAGGGTATGAGAATTGAGGCGAGAGCCGCCGCCAGCACCATTCTCTGGAGTAGCGAACCGAAGTGCTTCATAGGTCGTTCACACAATTTTTACCCCACGATACGCAATCGCGACATCTCGCGGCGCATCGGGACGTTGTATGTGTTGACGATCAGGGATGGAACACGCTTGGCAAAAATTGCCGAATCCTCACAGTCAATTGGCCGGCGCTAAATTTGATCCGCACCGCGAACTGAAACAAAGCTCTCGCCACAGCCTTCGCTTCGGCGATCACTCAAATGGATTGATCGCGGTCTTCGCTCCGGGCGCGGGAGCCGTTGCCGGCTTTGCATCCTTCAGGCTCTTGATGAACAGAACCAGCGCGTCGATCGGCGAATCCGTGGCCACGCCAGCGTAGCCGGGCATCGCGTATTCGCCCTTGCGCGCCCTGGCGTCCGGTCCGTGGCAGTGGAAACACGTGTCGGACAGGATGGGCCGGATGTCGCGATTGAACTTCACCTCGGCCGATGCTCGGCCAGCAAAAGCCGACCCGGCCAACAGCAGCGCGACAAGCGCACCGGGCAAGTTCTGAAACTGGCAAATCATACGGCCCGATGATTTTTTGTCGCGGGACGCCATGCACAGTTCTTGCAATTGTCATGCATAATTCTGTGGTTGCGAGGCTGGCGGTGAAGAAAGAAGGCCGAGGCGGTTTGCCTCCCAAGGGGGAAAATCCTGACTGGGTCAAAGGCCCGTGATTTTCACCGTCAGGGAGTCGTAGCCGTTCGCGCGCTGATAGCGCGCCTCGTCCTCGATGTGCTCCCTTGCCTCGAGCACGCTGATCCGCGCCACGCGCCCGGTCAGCGCCTGCAACAGGCTCCGGACAATCAGTCTCGCGTGCGGTGCGCCCAGGCAGAGATGCGTCCCGAAACCAAACGAGATGTGCGGGTTCGGCTTGCGGTCGAGGCGGATTTCCTCCGGCGCATCGAACACGGTCTCGTCGAAGTTTGCCGAGGCCCACGCCAGCGACACCCGCCCGCCGGGCGGAACTTTTGCGCCCTGCACGTCCGTTTCCACCGGGCACACGCGCCCGATGTGCGTCAGCGGCATGAAGACGCGGAAAAACTCCTCGCCCGCGTGAACGATCCGCCTTGGGTCCTGACGCAGGTATTCGAGCGCAGCGGGATTCCGTCCGAGGTAACCGATGATGGACGAAATGCTGTGGATGATCGTGTCGCGCCCGCCGGCAAAGGTGAGATTGCCAAAGCCCATCATCTCCTCGCGCGTGAGCTTTCGCCCGCGATACTCCGCCTGCGTCAGCGCGCTGAAAAAATCCCCGCCTGGATGCGCCGCCGCGCGGTCGAACTGCGCGTGCAGGTAGTCCTCGAGCGCCGTGCCTTTCTTGAACTCGCCGCCCGTCACCTTGAAGACGTGCATGCCCCAGCCGATCCACGTGTCCGCCTCCGCCTCCGGCACGTTGAGCAGGTAGGTGAGCGCGCGCGACTGCACCGGCAGCGCAAACTCATTCACGATCTCGATGGACTCGCGGGCGAGCGCCCTGGAAATCATCTCCGCGATCAACGCCTCCACCTTCGCAATCACGTCAGGCAGCTTGGCGCGGGCGAAGAACGGCTCGACGATGGCGCGATAATCCGTGTGCTCGGGCGGGTTCGTCTCGATGGGCAGCTGGCGCATCGTCCGCACCGCCTCCTCCGACGGAATCGGCACGCGAAACGGCGCATCCGAGCTGAACTTCTTCCAATCCTTCGCCGCCTCGCGCACGTCGGCATGGCGCAGAATCATGGGGAGATCCTCGCCCTGAAATGGGCACCGGAGCACGCCGTCTTTGTTCCGGGCCTCGCGGAAAGGATCCTGATTTTCAGCGATCTTGGAATTCATGCGTCACCAGTTCATCAGAGTGAAGCCATGGCTGCCTATTCAAATTGAGACTTGGCCGGGATCGTGCCCGCCGCCGGTGGTGTCCCCGCGGCAACGGGCTTTGCATCCTTCAGGCTCTTGATGAAGAGGATGAGCGCCTCGATCTGCGAATCGTTTGCCACGCCGGCGTAACTGGGCATCGCGTATTCGCCCTGCTCGAAGCCGGCGATGATCTTGGCCGGGGGATCGAGGATGGATTCGCGGAGGTAGGTCTCGTCGGCTTTCGCGGAAGTTTTCTTCCGGCTGACAACCACCGGACGTTCGCTGCCAAACAACCCGCGCCACGTCGGGCCAACTTTCGCCACGTCCACGCCATCGGCGGAGTGGCACGCGACGCAGCCAAGGAGTTGGTAAAGGCGGCGACCTTCCTCGATGGTGATGGGGCCGGCGACTTGCGCGGCGGCGGCGCGCGGAGTGAGATCCACTTGAATGTCGCCGAAGCCTTCGGCGCGCGGATCGAATTTCGCGAGTTCGTAGGGCGTGGTGTAGGCGTTCTCCTCGAATTTCGCGCCGTCCGCCGTCGCGAGCGACCAACCGATGCGCAATTGCATGACTGGCTTCATGCCGGGCACGCCGACGAAGACGCTGCGGCCGTCTTTCGACAGATACGCGCTGCCCGCGGTGAGCCAGTCGAGACCCGGCGTGCCATCGGCCTTGAGCTGCGGCGAGCCGTATTTGTAGGTGCGGATGTAATGCCACGTCGCGAGCGAGTAATGGTCGGGGTTCGTCGCCGTCTTCGCGTCGAGCGGCACGTCGAAGCGCAGGAGCACGCCTTTGTCCATTGGCACGACCTCGCGTGGCAGCGTGACCGGCGCGCCGGTGTGGCGCACGCGGCCGAGGCCCGCGAGCGTGTTGAGCGAATTGCCCCAACCGACGACCTGGAAGCCGGCGATGTAAAGCTGGCCGTCGGCCGGATTCACCGAGCCGTTGAGCGGCGGAAACTCAAACCCGCGCGTCACACTCACCACGGCCGCCTGCGGTTTTGCCGTGCGGTTGTTCAACAGCACACGCAGCAACTCGGGTTTGGTGAAGCAGATTTGCACCATCGAGTCGTTGAGCGCGCCCATCTTTGCGCCGAACAGCCACACCTGCGAAATTGCGGAGGCGTTCACCGCGTGCGGCATCCACGTCAGAGGGTCGGCGATGGGCGCGGGATATTTTTCGCGCTCCTGCAACCCTTCCGCGAGGTAGCCGTAAAACTGCCGGTCGCGAACGATGTGCAGCGGCGTGGTCGGAATGTATTGCCCCTGCTGGTCGCTCGACGTGACGAGGCCGGTGCGCACGTTCACGCCGATGTTCGGCTGGCGGAAACCGTAGCCGAGCACCTCGGAGCGGCGGCCGTCGGCGGAGACGCGCAACACGCTGCCGTTGTGCTTGCCGAGCGTCGTGGACTGCTGGCCACCCTTGGCGATGACGAACTCGCCGCCGGGCGCTAGCCGCACTTGGCTGGGGAATTCCCTCATGTCCGCCGTCTGCGCGAAGGCGTTGGAGAAAAGCTCGTGAACATCCGCCTCGCCGTCGCCGTTCGTGTCGCGCAATCGCCAGATGCCGTTGCGGTCGAAAACATAAATCTGCTCGTCACGAATCGCGCACGACATCGGCTCGTGCAGACCGGAAGCGAAACGCTTCCAGCGCACCGTGTCGGCCGCGTCGTGCAACCCGCGCGCGAGCCACACATCGCCGTCGAGCGTGACCAGCACGCCCGTGCCGTCCTTGAGGAACTGGATGTCGGCTGGGCGCACGTTGCGCCGCCACGGGTTTGTGAACGGCAGTTCGATGTGATCCACCACGTAGGCGTCCTTCGCGGTGGAGAGTTTTACTTTCGTCGTCACCTCCTGCGGCCAGTGTGTCTTCGATGCACGAGTGGCAATTGCCCGCGGCGAGAACGCCGGAGCCGCGCCGCTCTCGGTGAACGTCGCGCAAAACTCGACGGCGTCCTTGTGCGCCGGCACGCGCACGAGCCACACAGAATTGTCCGCGAGCAATTCGACTGTTTTGGGGAGCGCGCCCGTCCCGGGCGCAGCCGGTCGGCGTCCCGCCGACTGGCTCGAGGACGCAGAGTTTCCGGCGGGGACGCCGGAAACAGCGGGCGAGACGCCCGCGCTCCCCTTCCATCCGAGCACGAGGAGCAACGGCTTGGTGGAAGTGCCGACTTGGAAATGCCGCTCGACGACGGATTGTCCATTGTGCTCCGAGCGCGTCCACCACTCGCGCACGTCCGCTCCAGCGGCGGTGTATTCGAGCACCACACCGCCACGCACAAGGCGCACGGCCTTGAATCGCCCCAACTCCTCCGGCAACGGCCCACGCCCGACTTCCTCCATACTGGTCGCCGGCTCGCGTGGATCATCCAGCGAGATGCGCGCACCGGTTTGCCAGCCGGGATAGATGCCATTGGCGAGCCACAACTTTCCTTCCGGCTCTGGCGCAGGAAACTGCCCGCCCGGCGTCTTGCCGCCCGAGAGGTGATACGACTTCGGCGCAAGCGCGTTGGGCGTGACGCCCTTGCCCTGCCAGATGGCAGCGACGCGCAAGAGGTCCGTGTCGAAGCACGCCCAGCAATCGCCGCCGAGATTCAGCACCAGCCCGCGCGGCGTGAGGTTGTTCATTGGAGAACCTTCGCCCGCCTTGCGCGCGTCGAGGATGGACGAGAAGAACGGAAAATCTTTTTCCACCCAATCAGCCCAGGGCGAAGGTGTCGAAGTTGTTGCGGGCTGGGCTTTCTTCTTCGCCGCCGCGGCATCCAGCGGCTGCGTCAAGAGGGCGAAGACCGCCAACAGCGCGGCGACGAAACAAAACTGGCGGTTCATTTGCAGTCAGACTCTACCGGCGGGCGTTTCATTCGGCGAGGATTTCCCCGGCTCCTGTTTCGGCGGGCGGACAAGTTTCTTCGTTCCGCCCGTTTTGCGTGCTTCCAAGGTGAACGCTGAACCGCTGCGGAACGCGAAGCCCACGCCCGCATCCGCCGGCAGGCCGGCGAGCGCCTATTGCAGGCGTTGGCGCGCTGCCGGGTCTGCCGCCCCCGTGCTCCCGGCAAGATTAGTTTTCTCCAACACATCGGCCTCCGCGTCGAAGATCCGGCCGTCGTTGCAAAGCTTGAACCGCTGGTCGCGCCCGGCGTGCTGCGTCGCCGGTTTGTCCGGCACCAGCGGCGTCGGCACGGTGGGAAACAGCCTCGTTCGGAACGGGAACGCTTCCGTTCCGAACGCCGAGTTTTCCGTCGGAAACCCGCCGTGCGCCGTTGCTCGCTCACACCTCAAGCCTGCCGGGTGAACGCCGCCCCTTTCAGCCTTCAACTTTTAACTTTTTCCCGAATGCCTTTCGATCCGGCCAAACCCGCGAACAATTCACCGCACGTCTCGGCGGTGAACAGCGTCCCCCTCATCCCAGCCTTCTCCCCGAGAGGAGAAGGTGCCCGGAGGGCGGTTGGGGGTGCGCTCGGCGCAAGCCAGTGTGTTTCCCCTACGCCCGGAACAGCACGCTCTCGCGCTTGAACATCGCCACCGCCGCCGCCAGCGCCAGCGCGGCATAGACGCATGACGAGGAAAAAATCAGCGCGAGATAGCCCCAGTGAAACGTGCCGGTGAAGATTTCCTTGCTCACCAGGCTGGTGTTGAGCACCGGGATCAGCGCGAGGCCGGCGTTCAACTCCACACCCGGCATGAGGCCACCCACGGCGGGCAGGATCACCACCATCATCAGCGGGCCGAGGTAGCTCTGCGCCTCGCGGAAACTTTTGGCGAAGAGCGCGATGGCGAACTGTGCCGCCGAGAACAGCACCGCCAGCGGCAGCATCATCACGAAAAAGGCGAACAGCGATTTCGCGCTGATGCTCAAGGAGAGGATGGCCGACTGCTTGGCCGCGCCGGAGATGAGGAAGCTCTTGGCGAACGCAAACGTCGCCCCCATCGAGCAGAGCGAGAAGACCGCCGTGGCGATGGACGCGGTGAACACCAGCAGGAACTTGCCCAGCACGAGGTCGGAGCGCGCCACCGGGCTGCACAGCAGCGTCTCGATGGTGCCGCGCTCCTTCTCGCCGGCGGCGAGGTCCATCGCCGGATACATCGCGCCGGTCAGGCACAGCAGGATGACGAAGTAGGGGATGAGCGCGCCGATGAGGTTGCCGCTGACCTTCTGCGGCGGCGCGACGTTCTGCCGGCTGAAGTCGAACGGGCGGATCAAGTCCGCCGGGAGGCTGCGGGCTTGGAGCCGCTCGCGGACGGTGGTGTCACGCAACGTGCGGAAGAACTGCTCCAGTCGCTCCGCGCCCATCTGCGATTTCATCTCGCCTTCGTAGTAGTAAATGGGAACCGCCGTCCGCTCGCCGCGCTCGACGGCGCGGTCGAAGCCGGCGGGGATTTTCACGGCGGCACGGACGACTTTGTCGGCAATCTGGTTGGTGAAGTCGGCGCGCGGCGGGACGATTTTGAGCGCGTCGGATTTTTTGAGCGCGACCATGAGCTTGGGCGAGTCTTCGCCGCCGAGCACCATGACTTCGGGGATTTCCTTGGCCGCCTTGGTGGCGAGTTTCACCGCCGCGCCGCCCATGCCGATGGAGAGCAGCGGCATGACCAGCACTGGAATAACAATCATCGAGATGATCGTCCGCCGGTCGCGGAGAGAATCAATCAGCTCTTTGCGATAAACGACGGAAATGCTGCGCCAGTTCATGGGTGAATCTTCCTCCCTATGTTCTCAATTGCTTCCGAACCGGGGCGAAGTGGCGGCGGTAGTGGGACAGGCGTCCCGCCTGTCCAGCGGGGCACCCACCATTTCGAGCGCCTCCAAGTGCCTTGGAACGCTCTTTTAGACAGGCAAGATGCCTGTCCCACTACCAGATGAGTGGAGTGGGGTGGCAGGATTTGGCTTTCGAGCTTCACGGTTGTTGGCCGGTGTTTTCCACCAGCTTGATGAAAACATCCTCCAGATGCTGCGCGCCGCTGCGCTCGCGCAGTTGCGGCAGCGTGCCCTCGGCCCGCAGGCGTCCGCCGTGAATCAGGCCGATGACATCGCAGAGCCGCTCCACCTCGCTCATGACATGCGTGGAGAAAATCACGGTCTTCCCGCGCTCGCGGCACTGGCGGATGAACTCGACAATCGTCCGCGCCGTGAGCACGTCGAGGCCGAGCGTCGGCTCGTCAAAAATCATCACCGGCGGATCGTGGATGAGCGTCCGCGCGATGGACACCTTCTGCTTCATGCCGGTGGAAAGCTTGTCGCAGCGGCGGTCGCGGAATTCATTCATGTCGAGGCTCGCGAAAATTTCATCAAGCCGCCGGGCCAGCACGTCTTCGGGCAGGCCGTGGAGTCGTCCGAAGTATTGCACCATCTCCTTCGCGGTGAGCCGGCCATAGAGCGCGGTGGCGGTGGAGAGAAAACCGACGTTGGCGCGCACCTTCTCCGGCGCGCTCGCGATGTCGTGGCCGGCGACGGTCGCCGAGCCGCCGGTGGGCTGGAGAATCGTGGCGAGCATCCGCAGGCAGGTCGTCTTGCCCGCGCCGTTCACGCCGAGCAGGCCGTAAATCTGGCCGGGCGCGCAGCGGAAGCTCACGGCGTCCACCGCGCGGATTTCGCCGCGCTTGCGGTCGCGGAAGGCCTTGGCGAGTTGGCGGGCTTCAATCATGGCGCGGATGAATGCGGCGGGGAGGATATTACATGGGCCGGGGCACAATTGTCTATGGTCTTGGCGCGACCGTTCCCCTAGGCTTTGGAAGAAATCCGGCGGAATGCATTCAGATGGCGATGCGTCTCATTCTGCGCGAATAAAAGCATGAAACTGTGCCCATCAAATCGGCTGGTCGTGGCGAGACTCGTGACGACGAGCATCCTGCTCGCCGTGCCGTTCGTGTCCCTGGCCGGGCCGGAACTCGCGGCCAAGGCGGTAAACGCGCCCATCCCGGCCAAGATTGATTTCAGCCGCGACATCCTGCCGGTCATTTCGACGAAATGCTTTCACTGCCACGGGCCGGATGAGAAGCATCGCGAAGCCAGGCTGCGGCTCGATGTGCGCGACGAGGCGATCAAGGACCGCAAGGGCAGCATCGCCATCAAGCCCGGAGACGTGAAGGGCAGTGACCTCATCGCCCGCATCACGACGAAGGACGAGGACGACGTGATGCCGCCGCCGAAGGAAAAGAAGCCGCTCACGACGCGCGAGATCGAGTTGTTCAAGAAGTGGATCCAGCAAGGTGCGCCGTATGCGGAGCACTGGGCGTTCGTGAAACCGAAACTGACCGCAGTGCCAAGGAGCGGCGACACTCCTGTCGCCAGAACGAAAGGGAAGGTTAGCGGGAACAAAGGCGACAAGAGTGTCGCCTCTCCGGGCGCGCTACGCATTTTCAATCCGATTGATGCTTTCCTCGCCGCCAAACTGAAGGAGTCGAAGCTCAAGCAGGCGCCGCCCGCTGATCGTTACACTCTCATCCGCCGCGCGTCGCTCGATCTCACCGGGCTGCCGCCGACGCCGGCGGAGGTGGACGCGTTCGTAAACGACAAGTCGCCGAACGCCTTCGAGAAGGTTGTGGATCGCTTGCTCGCGTCGTCCGCCTACGGCGAGCGCATGGCGCGTATGTGGCTCGACATTGCACGCTACGCCGACAGCGCTGGCTACGGTTCCGATCCGCTGCGACTGAACATCTGGCCGTATCGCGATTGGGTCATCAACGCGTTCAATCGCAACATTCCCTACGACCAGTTCACGCTCGAACAGCTCGCGGGCGATTTGTTGCCGGACGCGACCGAGGAGCAGCAGGTCGCCACCGCGTTTCATCGCAACACGATGACCAACACCGAAGGTGGCACCGACGACGAGGAGTTCCGCGTCGCCGCCGTGAAGGATCGCATCGCTGTGACGGTGCAGGCGTGGATGGGCCTCACGATGGGCTGCGCACAATGCCACACGCACAAATTCGATCCGATCACGCAGCGCGAATACTACTCGATGTTCGCCATCTTCAATCAGACCGAGGACTCGGATAAACCGACTGAGGAGCCGACTCTGTCGTTGCCCACGCCCGCCGAGCGTGAGAAGACGAAGCAGTTCAACACCGACATCGCCGCGCTCGAAACGAAGCTCAAGACCAGCACGCCGGAACTCACCGCCGAGCAGAGCGATTGGGAGAAGAAAGTCGTGACGCCGGTCGAATGGTCCGTGCTCGACGTGGTGGAATTCAAAGGCTCGGGCAAGCAGCAGTGGGAGAAACGCGACGACGGCTCGATCGTCATCCGCGCGGGCGATGGCCAGAGCGCGTTCTACGATGTGAAGGCCCGCACCGCACTCCAGAACATCACCGCCGTGCGGCTCGAACTCATCCCGGACGCGGCGTTCCAAGGCAATGGCCCCGGCCGCGCCCCCAACGGCAACGCGGTCGTGAGCGAGTTCAAGTTGCTCGCGTCCCCGGCGGCCGGGTCAGTGGCAAAGGGTCGCATCGTGCGCGTGGAGATTCCCGGAGCGGCGCGGTTCCTCTCGCTCGCCGAAGTCGAAGTGTTCAGCGGTGGAAAAAATGTCGCCACCAAGGGCAAGGCGTCGCAGTCGAGCACCGGCTTCGAGGGTGAGGCGCGGCTGGCGATTGATGGCAACACCGACGGCGATTATTACAAATCCAAGTCCGTCACGCACACGCAGCAGGAGGAGAATCCGTGGTGGGAAGTGGACCTCGGCGCGGATGTATCAGTCGAGCGCGTGGTCGTTTGGAACCGCACCGATGGCGGTGGCGGCACGCGCCTCGCTAACTTCCGCGTGCAGTTGCTCGACGCCGCGCGCAAGCCGGTGTTCACACAGATGGTCAAGGATTCGCCCACTCCGAGCGTGGCGTTGGCCACCTCCAGCGCGACGGCCGTGCCGCTCCTCCACGCGACGGCCGACTACAGCCAGTCCGGCTTCGATGTGACCAAGGCGATCGATGGCGACACCAAGACCGGCTGGGCCATCGGCGGCGCGACGGGCAAAGCGCACGCGGCGGTGTTTGAGTTGGTGAAGCCGCTGAACGCGGCAACGCTGAACAGCCAGCCTGTGCCCGCTGCTCCGGCGAAGGGGAAGAAGAAGGCGGCGCGGAACTTGGCTCAACAATTCGCGGCGAGCCTGCGCGCGGTTCCCCCTCACCCCGGCCCTCTCCCTCGGGGAGAGGGAGAATCGTCGTCAGCCGCTGTGCCTTCTGGAGCCGCTGCATTTTCGTCCGCGTTGCTCGCCTCAGAAACCGTCCGCCAATCCGAACCCGTCCTACTCGCCGAAACGCGGGGAGCGTCATCCCCTCTCCCCAAGGGAGAGGGTCAGGGTGAGGGGAAAGCGGCATCCGATCAGAATCGCGGCACCATTTCGAATGAAGACGGATTCGTCCTCACGTTTCAAATCCAACAATCCCACGGCGGCGATGCCACGCTCGGGCGCTTCCGTTTGCTCGCCACCTCGAAGCCTGCGCCAGTTGCCGAGTTGCCGGAGACGGTCAAGTCGGCGCTCGCAATTGAAACACCCGAGCGCACCGCGGCGCAGGCGAAGCAGGTCACGGATTTCTTCCGCCCACTCTCGAAGACTTATGCCGGCTTGGTGAAAGACCTCGATGCCAAGAAGAAGGAACTCGCCGCCATCAAGCCCGTGGCCGTGCCGGTGCTCAAGGAACTCGCGAAGGACAAGCAACGCGAGACGCACATTTTGACGAAGGGCAACTTCCTCGCGCCGGGCGACAAGGTGGAGCCGGGTTTCCTGAAAGCTTTCAGCGCGCTGCCGAAGGACACGCCACTCAACCGCATCGGCGTGGCGCGCTATCTCACGAGCCCCGACAATCCGCTCACGGCGCGCGTGGCGGTGAATCGTTTCTGGGCGCAACTCTTCGGCATCGGCCTCGTCGAGACGGAGGAGGATTTTGGCACGCAGGGGCAGCCACCGTCGCATCCCGAACTGCTCGACTGGCTCGCGGTGACGTTCAGTTCGCCGACTTCTTCACCATCAACCATCAACTCTGATAACCATCAACTCGGCCTCAACTGGGACATGAAAGCCCTCGTGAAACTCATCGTGATGAGCGCGACGTATCAGCAGTCGTCGCTCGCGAGCGCGGATGCCGCGGCGCGCGACCCGCGCAACCGGCTGCTCTCACATTACCCGCGTCGCCGGCTCGACGCCGAGGCGGTGCGCGACCAGGCGCTCGCGTTGAGCGGATTGTTGAGCAAAAAGATTGGCGGGCCGTCGGTCTATCCGCCGCAGCCAGACGGCTTGTGGCGCGCGGCGTTCAACGGCCAGCGCGCCTACCCGACGAGCACGGGCGAGGACCGCTACCGCCGCGCGCTCTACACGTTCTGGCGGCGGACGATTCCATATCCGAGCATGGCGACGTTCGACGCGCCGAGCCGCGAGAACTGCACCGTGCGCCGTCTGCCGACGAACACGCCGCTGCAGGCGTTCGTGACGCTCAACGACCCGGCGTTCGTGGAAATGGCGCAGGCTCTCGGCCGCCGCATCGTCGCCAACGGCGGCGCGACCGTGTCCGACCGGGTGCGTTACGGCCTGAACCTCGCGCTCGCCCGCCCGCCCAGCGACGAGCAGGTGAAGGCGCTGATTGAACTCTACGAAAAGGAACTCGCGCACTACCGCTCCGACGCCGACGCCGCGAAGCAAATGTCCACCGACCCGCTCGGCCCGCTCCCCGCCGGCCTCGACGCCGCCGAAGCCGCCGCGTGGACGGTGGTGGGGAATGTGTTGCTGAACTTGGATGGGGTGCTGACGAAAGGGTGATGCGATGAAGTTCAATCGCAAAACCAAAATCATCATTGGAATCGGTGCAGGACTGCTCTGTGTCTTGCTCTTGGGTTTTGCAATTCCCCAGTTCACTCCCGGCGGAGCATTTTTCAAACGCACAAAAGTCATCGAGAAACTTGAATCTCCTATTGCAGCCAGCTCTTGGTCAGAAGAGGGACTCGTGCTTGCTGATGGGCGACAGATTCAGTTACCGGGCTTTGCAAAGCTTCCCAAAACCTCGACAGCCCTGGCCGAGGCCACCAAGCGCGGCATTGAAATCTCAACTGACGGACGCGTGGTCGGTTTGGTGAAGGTTCATCATTGGTGCGGGAATGACCGAGTTGGTGAACACATCGCCCGAGTAGATATTGCCCGCATGCTTACCTTTCTTGGGGAAGGCGAACTTGAGACTGCATTGACCGATGAGGAGAAGAGCATGTTTCTGCCTCCGAGAGAGTCTAGGTTTTCGGAGTTCGGTTGGAATGTAAGCGACTTCGCTCAGTTCTCCGGCTGGAGCAGGTTTTTAACGGAACGCTCCACGAGTTTGAACGCTGCCTTGGTCTCAAAATCGAAACAACCCGTCTCGCCATGATTCCTGAATCAAAACTGGTTTCCACCCGCGCCGTCACTCGCCGCACCTTCTTCGGCCAAGGCGGCCTTGGCCTCGGCTCCATCGCGCTCGGCTCGTTGCTGGGCCGCGATGCTTTTTGCGCCACGACGAAAACGCCTGACAGCCCGCTCGTGCCCAAGGCGCCGCCGCTGCCCGCGCGCGCGAAGAACGTGATTTACCTCCACATGTCCGGCGCGCCGCCGTCGCTCGACCTGTTCGATTGGAAGCCCAAGCTCGTCGAGATGAACCTCCAGCCGTGCCCGGAGAGCTTGTTCAAGGGCGAGCGCTTCGCGTTCATCAAGGGCGTGCCCAAGATGCTCGGCACGCCGCACAAGTTCGCGCGTTACGGCAAGGGCGGCGCGTGGGTCAGCGAACTCCTCCCGCATTTCCAGACCATCGCGGACGACGCGTGCATAGTGAAGTCCATGAACACCTCGGAGTTCAATCACGCGCCCGCCGAACTGTTCGTTCACACCGGCAACCGCCTCGCCGGCAGCGCAGCCATCGGGTCGTGGGTCACCTACGGACTCGGCACGGAGAACCAGGATTTGCCCGGCTTCATCGTGCTGCTCTCTGGCGGCACCGATCCGACGGGCGGCAAGAGCCTGTGGAGTTCGGGATTTTTGCCGAGCGTTTATCAGGGCGTGCAATGTCGCACGTCGGGCGAGCCGATTCTTTTCTCGAACAACCCGCCCGGCATGGACCGCGACACGCGCCGTCGCAGCCTCGATGCGTTGAACGCGTTGAACCAGCTTGAGGCGAAACAATTCGGCGACCCCGAGACCGTCACGCGCATCGCGCAATACGAACTCGCCTACCGCATGCAGTCCGCCGTGCCCGAGGCGTTCGACATCGGCAAGGAACCCGCGTCCGTGCTCGCCGCCTACGGCGCGAAACCGGGCGAGGGCAGTTTCGCCAACAACTGCCTGCTCGCGCGCCGGCTCATCGAGAAGGGCGTGCGCTACGTGCAGCTCTACGACTGGGGCTGGGACATGCACGGCACCGCGCCCGACAACGACCTCGTCACCGGCCTGCCAAAGAAATGCCGCGACGTGGACCAGGCGAGCGCCGCGTTGGTGAAGGACCTCAAGCAACGCGGCCTGCTCGACGACACGCTGGTCATCTGGGGCGGCGAATTCGGACGCACGCCGCTCAACGAGGAGCGCAACGGCAGCAAGTTCCTCGGCCGCGACCATCACCCGCATTGCTTCTCGTTGTGGATGGCCGGCGGCGGCATCAAGGGCGGCATCACCTACGGCGAGACCGACGACTTCGGCTATCACGTCGCCGAGAACAAAGTCACCGTGCGTGACCTGCAGGCCACGCTGCTCCACCTCCTCGGCCTCGACCCGTATCACTTCAGCTTCCGCACGCAAGGCCTCAACAACCGCCTCATCGGCCCGACGGATGAGGGCAAGGTGGTGAAGGCGTTGCTGGCGTGAGAAGCGCCACCTTGCATCCTGCCATACGAAGCATCAGCTCCCATCGTCAGGCGGCGGAAAAATCAGAGGGCCGGCGGGCGTGAAACCATCCGGTCAGACACAAATCGGAAACACCTTCTCCGGATCCACCTGCAAATCCTTGATCGCCTGCGCGACGACGGATTTCTCAATCGCACCCTTTTGCGCGAGCGAATAAAGCGTGGCGATGACGGTGCTCTCGGCGTCCACCTCGAAGAAACGGCGCAGCGCTTCGCGCGTCTCGCTGCGGCCAAAGCCGTCGGTGCCGAGCGTCATCAGGCCGCCGGGCACCCACTCGGCGATCTGGTCGGGCACGATCTTCATGTAGTCGGAGACGGCGACGAACACGCCCTTTTCCTTCGCGAGCAGTTGCTCGACGTAGGATTGGCGCGGCGTCTCGGCGGGGTGCATCATGTTCCAGCGCTTGGCGCGCAGGGCGTCGGTGCGGAGCTGCTTGTAGCTCGTCGCGCTCCACACGTCGGCGGAGACATGGTAGCGCTCGGCGAGGATTTCCTGCGCCTTCAACGCGGAGAGCATGATGGCACCGCTGCCGAACAGGTGCGCCTTGTGCTTCTTGCCCGCCGGGCCGGGTTTGAATTTGTAGAGTCCCTTCAGGATGCCGTCGGTCACGCCCTCGGGCATCGCGGGCATGGGATAATTCTCGTTGCCGAGCGTGACGTAGTAGAACACGTCCTCGCCGTCCTGATACATCCGCTTCATGCCGTTCTGGATGATGACGGCGATTTCGTAGGCGAACGCCGGGTCGTAGGCGAGGAGGTTCGGCACGGTGGTCGCGTGCAACTGGCTGTGACCGTCCTGATGCTGGAGGCCCTCGCCGTTGAGCGTGGTGCGGCCCGCCGTCGCGCCGAGCAGGAAGCCGCGCGCGCGGATGTCGCCCGCGAGCCAGATTTGGTCGCCGACGCGCTGGAAGCCGAACATCGAGTAGTAGATGAAGAACGGAATCATGTGGACGCCGTGGTTCACGTGGGCCGTGCCCGCCGTGATGAACGACGCCATCGAGCCGGCTTCGTTGATGCCCTGTTCGAGAATCTGCCCGTCCTTCGCCTCGTGGTAGTAGAGCAGCGATTCCTTGTCCACCGGCTCGTAGAGCTGGCCCTTCGGCGAGTAGATGCCGATCTCGCGGAACAGCGCGTCCATGCCGAAGGTGCGCGCCTCGTCGGGAATAATCGGCACGAGATGGCGGCCAATGTTTTTGTCGCGAAGCAAGTGCGTGAGCAGCGAGACGAACGCCATCGTGGTCGAAGCCTCGTTCGCGCCGGAGCCTTTGAGAAAGCGTCCGAGGGAATCGAGCGGCGGCACTTGCAGCGGCGGCGCGTTGACCACGCGCTTGGGCAGCGCGCCGCCGAGCGCGGCGCGGCGCTCGTGCAGATACTTCATCTCCGGGCTGTCCGCCGGCGGACGGTAGAACGGCGTGCCGGCGATTTCCTCGTCGCTGATGGGAATCTCGAAGCGCTCGCGGAACTCGCGGAGTTCCTTTTCGTTCAGCTTCTTCTGCTGGTGCGTGATGTTGCGGCCCTCGCCGGCTTCGCCGAGGCCGTAGCCCTTGACGGTTTTGGCGAGAATGAGCGTTGGCCCGCCCTTGTGCTCCATCGCGGCCTTGTAGGCGGCATAGACTTTCCGCGTGTCGTGACCGCCGCGCATGAGCTTGCGAATCTGCTCATCGGTCAGGTGGTTCACGAGCGGGAGCAGTTCGGGATATTTGCCGAAGAAATGCCGACGAGTGTAGCTGCCCGGCTCGACGGAGTATTTCTGATGCTCGCCGTCCACCGTTTCATTCATGCGCTTGAGCAGCAGGCCGGTCTTGTCGCGTTCGAGCAACTCGTCCCAGTCCGTGCCCCAGATGACCTTGATGACGTTCCAGCCCGCGCCGCGAAACACGCCTTCGAGTTCCTGGATGATTTTCCCATTGCCGCGCACCGGGCCGTCGAGACGCTGGAGGTTGCAGTTGATGACCCAGATTAAATTGTCGAGATTCTCGCGCACCGGCAGCGTGAGCGCGCCGAGCGTCTCCGGCTCGTCGGTCTCGCCGTCGCCGATGAAGCACCAGACCTTCGGCTCCTCGCCCTTGATGAAGCCGCGCGCCTTGAGGTAGCGGTTGAACTGCGCGGTGTAGGTGGACTGAATCGGGCCGAGCCCCATCGAGACGGTCGGGAACTGCCAGAAGTCCGGCATCAGATACGGGTGCGGATACGACGAGAGGCCGCCGCCCGGCGCGAGTTCCTGGCGGAAGTTGTGGAGGTGAACTTCGTTCAACCGGCCTTCGAGAAAGGCGCGGGCGTAGTTGCCCGGCGTCGCGTGGCCCTGAAAGAAAATCATGTCCGCCGGACGGTCGCCGTCGCCGCCGCGAAAGAAATGGTTGAAGCCGACCTCGTAAAGCGTCGCACTCGAAGCGTAGGTCGAGATGTGCCCGCCGAGGCCGCTGTGGTCGCGGTTGGCGTTGACGACCATCGCCATCGCGTTCCAGCGGATGTAGCTCTTGATGCGCCGCTCGACGCGCCAGTCGCCGGGATACGGCGGCTGCGCCTCGACGGGAATGGTGTTGATGTAGGGCGTGCTGACGAGCGTCGGCACCGGCGCACCGTCGTCGCGCAGGCGGTTGACGACCTGGTTGAGGAACGCGGCGGCGCGCTCCGGCGGCTGGTCGCGGAAGGCCACGTCCATCAGTTTCTCCAGCGCGTCGAGCCACTGGTGATTGACTTCGCGTGCGGCGGGTTTTGTCCGCTTGGAGGTTGTATGCGTCTCGGCCATGTTCGCTTTCAACGGTTTGGTCAAATTCGTTTCAAATCTGGCGCAAAACATTTCCGCTGCGCCCGTGCCCATGATGGTTCATCCCCGGCGCGGAAAAGGCCCGCCAAACGGGCGGCAGATGGAACCAGACCGCCCCGCCGCACGCAACATTTTCAATTCTGCCGAACGGCGGAACATAGCTTATCATGCCGCCCGCGCAATGAAACATCTCGATCTGACCCTGCCCACGCCGGCGGAAAACCTCGCCTGCGACGAGGCGCTGTTCGACTGGTGCGAGGAGTCCGGCGGCGAAGTGCTGCGCTTCTGGGAGCCGCGCGACCATTTCGTCGTCGTCGGCTACGCGAACCGCGTCGCACGCGAGGTGAACGCGGAAGCCTGCGCGGCGCGGGGCGTCCCCATTTTCCGGCGGGTCAGCGGCGGCGGCACCGTGCTGCAAGGGCCGGGCTGCCTGAATTATTCGGTCGTTCTGAAAATCACCGAGGCCAGCCCGCTCGCGGGCATCTCCGGCACGAACCGCCTTGTGCTGGGGAAGATTCAAAGAGCACTCGCGCCGTTGCTGAAAACGCCGCCCGCCATTCGCGGTGCCAGCGATCTCTGCCTCGGCGCGCTGAAATTCTCCGGCAACGCGCAGCGGCGCAAGCGCACGCACCTGCTCTTCCACGGCACACTGCTGCTGGACTTCGACCTTCCGCTCATCAGCGCGCTGCTGCCGCTGCCGTCGAAGCAGCCAGACTATCGTGGCAACCGCGGGCACGGGGAATTTCTGACGAACCTGCCGCTCGCCGCATCCGCAGTGAAAGCCGAACTGTGCCGGGCCTGGAGCGCGGACGCGCCGCTCGAAGCCGTGCCGCTGGAACGCATCCAAAAACTCGCCGCCGAAAAATACTCGCGGCCCGAGTGGAACCTGAAGTTTTAGAGCGGTTTCATTAAAACTGTGGCCGCGTGATGATAGCCCGGACGGTGCCTCCGCGAGGTCTTGGACTGCGGCAGTCCTCTGCCGCTTTTGCGGCGCGAGCCCGGCGGGGGAAAAGCGGCAGAGGACT
>JACRJY010000089.1 GCA_016235585.1 Verrucomicrobiota bacterium
CAAAAGAAAACAACCGCGGATTACACGGATTTCACGGATGGAACAAATTCGTGTTTATCCGTATCATCCGCGAAATCTGCGGTCAAAAAAATCAATACACCAGCACCAGCACCGCCGCCTGTTCCGCCGCCTTCACCACGTCCTCAAACTTCCGCTCCTTTGTGCCCGGCTCCTTCAACTTCGCCGCCACTTCCGGCACCGATTCCAGGAAGGTCAGCAGATAACCGCTCTTCACCGCGTAGTTCACATTCTCCGGCAGCGCACCGCTCGCGGCCAGCGCCGCCCGCGCGTTGAGCTTGGCCGACACCACCCCCACCACGTTGCCCCGCTCGTCCACCAGCGCCCCGCCCGAATTGCCCGGCTGCACCGGCACGCTGATCTGGAAATACCGCGCGTCATCCCCCTCCCCGGACAGCGACGCCACCTCCCCCTTGGCCAGCTTGGGCGCGAACCCCTGCAACCCGATGTTGGGAAAACCCACCGTCGCCACCGTGCCGCCCAGCTTCACCCCGCGGCTCGCCGCCACCGGCAACGCCGCGAACCGCCCCTCCGCCTTGAGCAACGCCAGATCATTGGCCGCATCCACCTTCACCACCCGCGCGGAAATCAATCCCGCGCTCGTGACCAGACGCACCTGCGCCCCGTTTCCGGCCACGTGCTCATTGGTGATGAGAAATCCATCCTCCGTGATGAAAAAGCCGGTGCCAGAGGATTCCGGACGTGTCTGGCCAATACTCGTGCTTGAACCATCACCATCGGTTGGTGGCGTCGTGCGCGGCTTGAACTCACGCGCCAGCTTTTGACCCTCTGCTATCTGCTCCCGCGTCAATCGGTTCTCTGATACGGCCATATTTTTCTTGGCACCCTCATCGCCTTGCGCCGCCGCCAACAAGAACCACTTGTAACCCTCCACATAATCCTTCGCCACGCCTTCACCAAAGGCGTAGCAAACGCCCAGATTATATTGAGCCGAGGCGAGATTCTGCTCGGCAGCTTTACGCCACCATTTCACCGCTTCCACCTCATCCTTCGCCACACCTCGGCCCTTGGCGTAGCAGCCGCCAAGATTGTTTTGAGCCTCGGCGTTATTCTGCTCGGCGGCCTTGCGATACCACTTCACCGCCTCCACATAATCCTTCGCCACACCTTCGCCATTGACGTAGCAAACTCCCAGATTGTATTGAGCCTTGGCGAGATTCTGCTCGGAGGCTTTGCGATACCACTTCGCTGCCTCCACCTCATCTTTCGCCACGCCTTGGCCGGTGGCGTAGCAGATGCCCAGATGGGATTGAGCCCTGATGTCATTCTGCTCGGCAGCTTTGCGATACCATTTCACTGCTTCCACGTCATTCTTCACCACGCCTTCGCCATCGTAGTAGCAGTTACCCAGATTGTATTGCGCCTTGGCGTGATTCTGCTCGGCGGCTTTGCGAAACCACTTCACCGCCTGCGCCTCATCTTTCATAACGCCTTCGCCATTGGCGTAGAGGGCACCCAAATTGTATTGCGCCTTGGCGTGATTCTGCTCGGCAGCTTTTTGAAACCATTTCACTGCCTCCACCTCATCTTTCGCCACGCCGAGATCGCCATGGTAGAATACCGAGCCCAATTCAGCTTGGGACTGGGCATCGCCCTTTTCCGCCTTGACGCGGAATTCAGCAAACAATTTGCGGTCAGCCTCGGTCTGTTGAGCGGAAAGTTGAAAAGTTGTTGCGCCGAGCAAGAGCAAAAGGAGTGTTTGCGTCAAAACGTTTGTTTTCATGTCGCCTCGTTAGCTGGTTTCAAAAATCGAGCAAGTCACGGCGGTGGTGAAAAGTAATTGTTTTGTCCTGGCACTGGTCGCACTGCGGGGCGGCTGTTAACCACTCTCTGGTCTTCGAACTGCACTTCAGTTCGTCCGTCATCGATTGTCACTTTGGCAACACGGACAGAACAACAAATCATCGGTCTAAAGCCGAAGTTGCGGCAACCGCACCGATGGATAAACACTCGTTGTCTTCGCTTTTGCGCTTCACTGCAAAACTCACCAACCTCCGGTGTTGTCTGTATGCTCATTATCAAGGCATCGCTTTCGTCCTGCCAAACATTCTGAAACGCTTGTGGTTCGGCCAAGCGATGTCGGACAACTAAATATAGGGACATAAAAATTCTTCGTTGAGTTCTTTTGCAGGATGTTCCGTTCCGCGTCTTGTTCGCAAGTCAGTAATCGCGCAACCTTAACGCCAAGTTGCCGCGCGAATCACTCCCCCGCTCGCGGCGGGCAGCGGCCTGCTCCGGTCCCCAAAGCGCCAGAGGACTGGCGCACTCCACGACGCTTCGCGCCCGCCCCGCGCCTCCTTTGCCACGCTTTGGAGTGCGGTGACTTGTCACCGCTTTGCCGCTTGGACGACTCGTCGCCCAAGCCGGGCCGCGTCCAGCGGCCCGTGTGCAACCACCCCGCGCCCCGCCACCCGACGGCGACAAGTCGCCTGCCGAAAGCGGCGAGAACTCGCCGCACTCCAAGACGCTTCGCGACGGCCCCGCGCGGTAGGGATGCGCTCCTGCGCGTCCTCGGCATCGTGTTTGTGTTGGGGAGGCGGACAAGCGGGAGCTTGTCCCTACCGCGCCAGCATTTTCCGCCACCGATTGAACACGGAACAAACACGGATTTTCCCGTGTTCAATCCGTGTTTCATCCGTGGCTAAAATATCAGCAACACCGCGCCGCGCGCCTTTCCGCCTCACCGATTCCTCACAAACAACTTCCCCGGCAGTTGTTTCACGAGCCGCTTCATCTCCAGGCTCAACAGCGTGACGGAGACGGTCGAGCTGGGCAGGCCGCTGTGTCGGATGATTTCGTCAATGCTCGTCTCGTCCTCCACCTTGAGCGTGTCGAAAATCTTCTGCTCGTTTTCGGAAAGCTCCAGCGCGGGCAGCACGCCGGTGTCGCCGGGCGGCGGCGGGCGGTTGCTGGCGGGAAAGAGATACTCGAACTCGCTCAAGATGTCCTCCGCGCCCTCGCAGAGCTTCGCGCCCTTCTTGATGAGGTCGTGGCAGCCCTTGCTGCGCGGCGAGTCAATGCGCCCCGGCACGGCGAACACCTGCCGCCCGGCTTCCACCGCCATGTTTGCCGTGATGAGCGCGCCGCTGGTGAGGTTCGCCTCGACGACGACCGTGCCGAGCGTCATGCCCGCGACGATGCGGTTGCGGATGGGGAAGGACTGCTTGTCGGCGGGTCGGTTGAACGGGAACTGCGTGACGAGCGCGCCGTTCGCGGCGATGCGCTCGAAGAGTTCCGCATTCTCCGCCGGGAAAATCAGATTGATGCCCGTGCCCAACACCGCGACGGTGCGGCCCTTCGCCGAGAGCGCGCCCTGGTGCGCCGCCGTGTCAATGCCCCGCGCGCCGCCGCTCACGACGGTGACGCCGATGTAGGCGAGCTGGTAGGCGAGCTTACGCGCGGTTTCCACGCCGTAGTGCGTCGTCTGCCGCGAGCCGACCAGCGCGACGGCGTTCCGATCCTTCGCGGTCAATTCGCCCTTCACGTAGAGCACGATGGGCGGGTCGTAAATCTGCCGGAGCAGTTCGGGATAATGCTCGTCCTGCTGCGTCAGCACGTGGCAGCCGAACTCGCGGATGCGCTGGAGTTCGCCCGACAAATCCACGGAGCCTTCCCACTTCGCGATAGACTCGGCGGTGTCCGCGCCGATGCCGCGCACGCGTAGGAGTTGGTCTTTCGACGCAGCGAGAATGGCCGCCGGCCCGCCAAAGAAATCCAGCAGTTGCCGCAGCCGCACCGGCCCGACGTGCTCGATCATGTTCAAGGCGATGAGCGCTTCCTTGGGATCCATGTGCACGGATTAACGAATTTTCCGGCGGACGGCAAGCGGAGAGATTGACGAGGAAATTCCCGTTTCCTCCGCAGCCTGCCAAAGCTACACTCCGGCCATGAAATCCTCGTCGTGCTGCTTGTTCGTTCCGCTCGCGCTCCTCTGCGCCCTCCGCGTTACGATTCCCGCCGCCGAACCCTTCCGCGCGCCGCTCATCAGCGTGGACAAAAACCTGCGCGTGGACGCGCTGGAGATTTCCGGCAAGAAGGTCACGCCCAAGGCGCCCGGCTGGTCGGTGAAGAAAATCACACTGCACGGCGGCAAGCAGGAGGGCGTGGACATCGTCATCGTCAACAACGGCAAGCTCCAGTTCACCGTCGTGCCGACGCGCGGGATGGGCGTGCTCGAAGTGAAGCTCGGCGACGTGCGGCTCGGCTGGAATTCGCCGGTGAAGGAAGTGGTTCATCCGCGCCATATCAATCTCCAGAGTCGCGGCGGACTCGGCTGGCTCGAAGGATTCAACGAATGGATGGTCCGCTGCGGCTTGGAAAACAACGGCCATCCCGGCACGGACGAGTTCATCAACAACGTCGGCGACAAGGCGACGATGGAACTCCCGCTCCACGGCAAGATCGCCAACATCCCGGCGAGCGAGGTCGAGGTGGTGGTGAACCGCGAGCCGCCGCATCGCATCCGAGTGCGCGGGCGCGTGGACGAGCGGAGCTTCTACGGGCCGAAGCTGGAGTTGTGGACGGAGATTTCCACCGAGCCGGGCAGCAGCGAGCTGCGCATCGCCGACACGATCACGAATCGCGGCGCGCCCGAGCAGGAGTTCGAAATGCTTTACCATGCGAACTACGGCTGGCCGCTGCTCGAAGGCGGCGCGACGTTTCTCGCGCCGGTGTCGCGCGTGATTCCTTTCAACGATCACGCCGCAAAGTCGGTGAAAACCTACGCGACCTACGACGCACTGAAGGCGGGCTTCGTCGAACAGGTCTATTGCCTCCACCCGCTCGCTGACCAGACGGGCCGCACGCTCATCGCATTGAAGAACAAGGCCGGCGATCGCGCAGTCTCGATGGCGTTCTCGGTGAAGGAGCTTCCCTTCGTGACGCTCTGGAAGAACACCGCGAGCGAAGGCGAGGGCTACGTGACCGGCCTCGAACCCGGCACTGGCTTTCCGAACAACCGCCGCATCGAACGCAAACTCGGCCGCGTGCCCAAGCTCGCGCCGGGCGCGAGCTGGTCGGCGACGATTGACTACGCCATCCACATCGGCGCGGAGTCGGTCAAGCGCGTGAGCGACCGCGTCGCGGCGATTCAGGGCGCAAAGAAGCCGGTGATTGAAGATAAGCCGGAGAACAAGGACTGAGATGAAGGTCAAGCGCACCTCAACCGAAAAGCGGCGGAGGGCCGCCGCACTCCAAGACGCTGTCGCGCCAGCCAAGGTGCCGTCGTGCGCGCCAGCATCTTGGACTGCGCCAGTCCTCTGGCGCTTTCGGATGGTGAATGCGCTCGTGGGCGCTTGGGCTTTGATTCTTCCCTTGAGCATTAGCCATTGTGCTTTGACCTTCGCCGCCGAAGTTCCCCCTCATGCCTTGACGAAAAAAAGCGCGCTGCTTTTCTCCGACGACTTCGCGCGCACGGCGATCGGCCCGCGCTGGGAGACGAGTCAGCGCGCGTTCACCATCGTCGGTGGCGCGATGAAGGGCGGCCACCCGCTCGGCCAGCACGGCGCGGTCGCGGGCGTGTCGGTGCCGTTCAAGGACGCGGTGATCGAGTTTCGGTTCCGCCTCGAGGGCGCGGCGAGCATCAACGCCGTGTGCGATGACAAGGCGTTCACCGGCTCGCACGCCGGCCACATCTGCCGTGCGACCATCACGCCCAAACTCATCCGCCTCGGCGACGACCGCGAGGGCGGGATGCGCAATGACATTTACGAGATGCGCCAAGACCCGAAGCGCAAGCCCGACGGCGACAGGCTCATGGAAGGCCGCACGAAAACTTTTCCGATGAACATCGAAACCAACCAGTGGCACCGCCTCGCGCTGGAAATCGTCGGTGATGAAATGCGCGCAAGCCTCGATGGGAAGTTTGTTGGTCAGTTGAAATCCCCCGGCATCGGCCACCCGACGAAGAGTCGTTTCCATTTCACCATCAGCGGCAAGGACGCGCTGATTGATGACGTGAAAATCTGGTCGGCGGCACCGTCCGCTGCCCCGCCCCGCCCCGCGCAATGAAGCGGATGTTCCACAACTTGTTGCTGCTCGCCGTGCCGCCATTCGCACTGCTGCGGCTTCTTGCCGCTCCGACGGCCGCGCAGACCGAATTCTTCGAGAAGAAAATCCGCCCCGTGCTCGCGGGCGAGTGTTACGAGTGCCACTCGGCGAAGAAACAGAAGGGCGGGTTGCGTCTCGACTGGCGCGACGCGCTGCTCAAGGGCGGCGACAACGGCCCGGCCATCGTCCCCGGCGACGCAAAGAAAAGCCTCCTCATCACCGCCATCACGCACGCGCGCGACGACCTCAAGATGCCCGAGAAGGGCGTGAAGCTCGACGAGGCGGTCATCCAGGATTTCATCGCGTGGGTGAACAATGGCGCGCCCGATCCGCGCGACACGCCGCCGTCCGCCGACGTGGCCGCCTCGACGTGGGACGCCACGCTTGCCGCGCGCAGAACGTGGTGGAGTTTCCAGCCAGTCACCAACGCCGCCGTGCCCACGCCGAAGAACGCCGCGTGGAGCGAGCATCCAGTTGACCGTTTCCTCGTTGCGAAGATGGAGGAGCGCGGGCTTCAGCCCGCTTCACCTGCCGATCCGCGCGTGCTTATCCGCCGCCTTCAATTCGCGCTCACCGGCCTGCCGCCGACACCGGAGGAGGTGGCGGCGTTCGTGCGCGAGTCTTCGATTGGCAATCGGCAATTGGCATTTGGCAATCTTGCGGACCGTCTCCTCGTCTCTCCCCAATTCGGCGAGCGCTGGGCGCGGCATTGGATGGACCTCGTGCGCTACGCCGAGACGCACGGCAGCGAGAGTGACCCGGAGATTCGCGAGGCGTGGCGCTACCGCGATTACCTCATTCGCGCCTTCAATGCCGACGTGCCGCTGGACGAACTCATCCGCGAGCACATCGCCGGCGACCTGCTGCCGAGCCCGCGCCTGAACCGCGCCGAGGGCCTCAACGAATCCGCCATCGGCATCGCCAGCCTGCGTCTCAACGAGCACGGCTTCCAGCCGGTGGACACGCTCGACGACCAGGTGAAGACCATCGAGAACCAGATTGACGTGCTCTCCAAGGCGTTCCAGGGAATCACCATTGCCTGCGCGCGTTGTCACGACCACAAGTTCGATCCCATCAGCCAGCGCGACTTCTACGCGCTATACGGCGTGCTCGCCAGCACGCGCCCGGCGCAGGTGGTAGTGGACGCGCCGGAGTTGCAGACGAAGAACCGCGCCGCACTTGCGAAATTGAAGGGCGAAATCAAACTCAAGCTCGCCGAGGCGTGGATCGCTGCCGCCGACGAAGTGCCGAAAAAATTGCAGCCCGGCTCCGATGCGGGCGACGACCTCACACGCCGCGTGCGCGAGTTGGAAAAGGAGTTGGGCGAAATCGAGTCGGCTGCGCGCGCGAAGTGGGCAGGAGCGCGAGCGGCCCGCTCGCGCGATGACGCGACATCGAAGGAACTCGCGGGCGGGCCGCTCG
>JACRJY010000093.1 GCA_016235585.1 Verrucomicrobiota bacterium
ATGCGTTCGTCGCTGCCAGCCTCGCGTTCGGCATCTGGTTCCTGCTGCGCGACACCCCGCAAAGCTGCGGCCTCCCGCCGGTCGAGGAATACAAGAACGACTACCCGGAGAACTACTCCGCCGCGCACGAGCGGACGTTCACCTTCCGTGAAATCTTTTTCCAGCACGTGCTGCCGAACAAATATCTCTGGGCCATCGCCTTCGCCAACGCCTTCGCCTACTTCGTGCGCTACGGCGTGGTGGACTGGATTCCCACCTATCTGCAAACGGCGAAGGGGTTTTCGTTCAAGGATTCCAGCCTGTCGTGGGCGCTGTTTGAATACTCCGCCATCCCCGGCACGATCCTCTGCGGCTGGATGTCGGACAAAATCTTCAAGGGCCGCCGCGCGCCGGCGACGATCCTCTTCATGGCGCTGACGCTCATCGCCGTCATCATTTACGCGCTGAACGGCAAGGGGCCGCTGTGGATTGACCAAGCCGCGCTCATCGCCATCGGGTTCTTCGTCTATGGGCCGATCATGATCATCGGCCTGCACGCGCTCGACCTCGTGCCAAAAAAGGCGGCGGGCACGGCGGCGGGCTTCACCGGTTTTTTCGGCTACGTGTTCGGCTCCGCCGTCGCCGGCACGGGCGTGGGCTGGATCGCCGACCGTTGGGGATGGAACGGCGTGTTCGCCGCAATGGTCGCCTGCTGCGTGCTGACCATCCTGTTCAGCGCGCTCACGCTCGGGCACAAGGCCGAGAGCAATGCGGCACCAAATTAATCGCATGAAACTCATCTCCTGCTGCACCATCCTTCTTGCCATGTCCGCCGCCACCCACGCCGCCGCGCCCATCGTCATCGCCCACCGGGGCGCGAGCGGTTATCTGCCGGAACACACGCTCGAAGCCAAGGCGCTCGCGCACGCCATGGGCGCGGACTTTCTCGAACAAGACCTCGTCCTCTCCAAGGACAACGTGCCCGTCGTGCTGCATGACATCTACATTGACACCGTCACCGATGTCGCGGCGCGCTTCCCCGAACGCCAGCGCGATGATGGTCGCTACTACGCGCTCGATTTCACCGTGGCCGAGTTGAAGCAACTCCGCGTCACCGAGCGCATCAACGTGAAGACCGGCAAGGCGGTTTTCCCCGGACGCTTTCCGGCGGGCAAATCATCCTTCCAGATTCCCACGCTCGAAGAGGAACTGGAGTTCATCGCCGGGCTGAACAAAAGCACCGGACGCACCGCGGGCATCTATCCCGAAATCAAGCAGCCCGCGTGGCACCGCAAACAGGGCCGCGACATCAGCCGCGTCGTGCTGCCCATCCTCGAACGCCACGGCTACCGCACCAAGGCCGACGCGTGCTGGGTGCAATGCTTCGAGTATGACGAAGTGAAGCGGATTCGCGCCGAACTGGGCTGGAAAGGGCGGCTAGTGCAACTCATGGGCACCAAAAAGGGCGACGACGGCACCGACTTTGAATACCTCCGCAGCACCGCCGGACTCGCCGAACTGGCCAAGGTCGCCGACGGCATCGGCCCCGCGCTCGCCAGCGTCATTTCCGGCAAGAGCGTCGCCGACCGCAAAATCACCACGCTGGTCAAGGACGCCCACGCGCACAAACTCGCCGTGCATCCCTACACCGTGCGTGCGGATGAACTGCCCAAGACCGTCGCGTCCCTCGGAGAACTGCACCGGCTCCTCTTCATAGAAGCGGGCGTGGACGGCGTGTTCACCGACTTTCCGGATCGGACGGCGGCCTTCGTGCAAACGGGCGGCAAATTGTAAAGCGAAGGTAAAAGCGATTGCGTCCCGTCTCCTTCACGTCAAAATCCTTCACCAGTGAACGAGCAGCCGCAACCAAACTGACCACCATCATGAACACCACGCCATTTTTCACCCCGACCATCTTCGCCCCGCGCCGCGCGTTTCTGCGCCAGCTCGCGTTTGGCGCGGCGCTGTTCACCGTGCCCGGCGCGTTTGCCGAGGAACTCACCCGCACGCCGCGCATGACCGAGGGGCCGTTCTATCCCGACAAGCTCCCGCTCGACACGGACAACGACCTGCTGATCGTCAACAACGGCCTCACGCCCGCCGCCGGTGCCGTGACGTGGGTGAGCGGGCGCGTGCTCGACGCGCGCGGCGAGCCGATGCGCAACGCCCTCGTGGAAATCTGGCAGTGCGACAACAACGGCGCCTACCCGCACTCGCGCACCGGCAACGCCGACAAGAAGGACAAAAATTTCCAGGGCTTCGGGCGTTTCCTCACCGGTTCCACGGGCGAATATGTTTTCCGCACCATCAAGCCCGTGCCGTATCCGGGCCGCACGCCGCACATCCATTACAAGGTGAAGCGCGGCGGCAAGGAACTGCTCGTCACGCAGCTCTTCATCAAGGGCCACGCCGGCAACGAGCGCGACGGCCTCTGGCGCGGCATCCGCGACGAGAAGGCCCGCGCGGCGGTGACGGTGGACTTCGCGCCGTTGAAGGAATCGCGCATCGGCGAACTGGCCGCGCGCTTCGACCTCGTGCTCGGTGTCACGCCGCAAGCCTGACCTCCCTCCTGCCGGAACTGATTCCCAACGCATCCGTCTGCGGACTCGGCAAGGACAATTGCCGCCGCCGTTCCGGCAAGTTTCAAAACCGCTCCCGCAAGTTTGGAAATGCCCCCGCAAAGTTTGGCCGCCGCGCCGAGACTTTGAAAAATGACGCCGGCAAGTTTCGGAGCCGCGCCGCAAAGTCTCAAAACCGTTCCGATACTTTGCAAAACGGCTCCGCAAAGTATGGAAGCCGCGCCGACAACTTTGGAAACGACGCCGACAACTTTGGAAACGGCTCCAATACTTTGAAAAACGACGCCGCAAAGTATGGAAGCGGCTCCATTAAGTTTGGAAATCATTTCCATACTTTGCGGAGCCGTTTCCACAATTAGGAAAATGGCTCCGATACTTTGCAAAACCATTTCCACAATTAGAAAAATGGTTTTGCAAAGTATAAAAAT
Organism: Verrucomicrobiota bacterium; assembly: GCA_016235585.1. Taxonomy (GTDB): domain Bacteria; phylum Verrucomicrobiota; class Verrucomicrobiia; order Limisphaerales; family JACRJY01; genus JACRJY01. The sequence continues at coordinate 2,987 of JACRJY010000093.1, forward strand.
CATTTTGCAAGTTGCGGAAATCACGGCGGCAACTTCCGAACCTGCTGGTTTCCAATGAATTGCGGCTTAACTGTCTGTTTTTGACCATTTTCAATCCGCTTGGGCCGAGAGCGCAGCCGCCCGGACTGCGGTTTGCCATGCTCTCGTGTGAAACCCCACGTTTTACTTGTCACCGATGAAATCGTCGGCACAGGTGCCCGTGGCGGGCGTGCTCCCGTTCGCAGTCGGCATCGTGAGCGCCGCCGGCAAACGCTCATTTGTGAACTTGCTTTGCGAGGGTGGGAGGAGTATGACTTTCACAACGCCTGCCAGACCAAGCGGAGCATGAGCGCCAGCCAACAAACCATAACAAGCGGTCTCCAAAAGCATGGCGGACGGTTCACATTCGCCGGGCGCGTTCTTTTTTGCCTCGCTCTCCTTGTCTTCGCTCAAGTGGGACACGGGCAATATGCCGACGGCCCGTTGAAAGCATTTCCGCAGCCGGTCTGGCCCAATGGCACCGGCAGCGTGCAACTCCGGGCGACCATTCTGCCCACGAACGCCTTGGCGTCCGTCTGGTTTGAGTGGGGCGAGGGAACCAATCTCGCGAACCGCACGGCGGGTTGGAATCCAAACGGGACACAACCGCTTCTGATGAATCAGAATATCAGCGGACTGATTCCCCGACGAAGCTACTTTTACCGCGTGGCGGCCAGCAACAGTGTCGGCACGGTGTTTCGCTTGAACGCGCTGCCCATTCCACTCGGGAAAGTGGTTGGTTGGGGTTCTTATATGCCGAATGTTCCTTCAAACCAGACCAGCGTGGTGAATGTGGCGGCCAATATTATTGGCCCCCCTTCTGCTGCCGTTCTCACGGACAACCGAACAGTATTAGCATTTGGAGATAACAGTTCGGGCCAAACCAATGTTCCCGCTGGCTTGATAAATTCAGTAGCACTGGCAAGCGGTGTTAGCTACTTCCTCGCGTTACGAGCAAATGGATGGGTTGAGCAATGGGGGCAGGGAGTTGCTCAAATGCCGACGACGTTGAGCAATCAAGGCGTGATGGCGATTTCAGCGGGCGACGTGCATTACTTGGCTTTGCGCACCAATGGAACGGTCTTGATTCGCGGCAGTCCTGCCGGTGGCGGAACAAATGTTCCCACTGAGTTGTCGAATGTTGTGGCAATAGCAACCTCTTACAAACACTACTTGGCCCTTCGAAACGACGGGACTGTGCTGGCGTGGGGGGATAATTATTACGGCCAAACTAATGTTCCGACTGGATTGAAAGATGTCGTAGCCGTCTCGGCTGGTGGGCATCACAGCCTCGCGTTGCGAAACGATGGAACAGTTGTCGCTTGGGGAGATAATTATTACGGCCAAACTAATGTTCCAACTGGATTGAGTAACGTAGTGGCAATCGCCGGAGGCTGGGAGACCAGTCTGGCCCTTCGTGCTGGCGGCACTGTTGTCGTGTGGGGAGACAACAATTACAACCAAACCAATGTTCCCGGAAGCGTAAGCAACGTGTCAGCACTGTCAGCAGGCTCGACGTTCACTATGGCGGTAGTGCAGAACCGCCCACCCTCGGCCACGCCACAGACAAACAATGGCGGGCCAAATATAGATCTGACCATCACTCTGAATGGAACGGATGCCGACGGCGATGCGCTTGGCTTTCGGATCACGGCGCTGCCCGCCGTAGGCTCTCTGTATCAATACAACAACGGCAGCCGGGGAACCGCCATCACGGCGACAAACAATGTGGTCAGCGATGCCAACGGGCAGTTGATATTCGCGCCCGCGCCGGACAGCGGCGGAACGTCCTACGACTCCTTTCAGTTTGTCGCGAACGACGGAGTGGACGATTCCGCACCGGCCACGGTGACAATCAACATCAGCAAGCTCACCCAGACCATCACCTTCGATCCGCTGACGAACCGCGCTTATGGCGACGCGCCGTTCGCGCTCAATGCCGCCGCGTCCTCCGGCCTGCCGGTGGCTCTGACCGTGGTTTCCGGCCCGGCAACTGTGTCCAACAACCTCGCAACCCTGACGGGCGCGGGCGCGGTAATGATTCGCGCCGCCCAAACCGGCAGCGCCCTCTACGATGCCGCCCCGGACGTGGAGCAAAGCTTCACGGTGTCCAACGCGGTGCTCGTGGCGACGCCGTCCAACGCGACCCGGCTTTACGCCGCCACCAATCCGCCGCTGACCGGCACACTCGCTGGCGTCGTGAACGGCGACGGCATCACGGCGAGTTTCAGCACAACCGCCACCACGGCCAGCCCACCGGGGGATTACCCAATCACGGTCGCGCTGAACGATCCCGACAGCCGGCTGGACAACTACAGCGTAACGCTCAATCAGGGGACGCTTACGGTGCTGCCGGATTATTCGTTGTTGAAATTGAACATTTGGCTGATCAACGGAAAAGTGGAACTGGACTGGGATGCCGTGGGGTTTCCCAGCGTGCTGCTTCAGTCCGGCACGGATCTTTTCAGCGGCGATTGGCAGGAAGTTTCGGGAACCATCGCAGTGACAAACGGGCGGGCACGCTGCTTGATCCCGATGGAAAACGAACGTTACTTCAGGTTGAGACAGCCCTAATCTGCCACTCGAACCTGCCACCGAATCAGTCAGCGCGACTTCCCATGATTTCCGGGTGACGAATCTTTCCGCCGAGATTCGCCGACCACGCCATCAACCCGCACGTCGCCAGCATCAGCGCCAGCACCACGAGGCAAATCCAATTCGGCAGCGGGGCGCGCCGTTTCCAGATCAGCGCGGCGAGGGACACCAGTCCCGCGATGAACAGCACGGTGAAGGCCTTGGCCGCCGCTTCTTCGTGCGGTTCGATGAGCTGTTTGTTCACGCCGGGAAATTTCTCCGCCACTTCCGCCGCCGCTTCGCCGGTGAAGTAGGCGGGGAAGCAGGCGAGCATCACGAGCACCACCGCGCCGAGGGCGGTGCGCCGGAGTTCGTCGCTGCGGCGCAGCAGCGCCCAGCCGAGCAGCAGCAGGGCGAAGAGGCTGCCGACGACGGGAAGATGGTTCAGGACGAGGTGCCAGTGCGCGGCGTTCATGTGCGTCAGGATACCGGCTGAAGCAAAAAATGCAGCCCCGTTTCAGTCGAATCCATGCCGTTGAAACGGGGAGCGCGACCGTCCCGGTCGCCCCGTCGGCGTCCCGCCGACGGGTTTGGGGCGAAACCACCGATCACCAAACGGTGCGTCTGGCTGGTGCGGGGAAGTTTTCGGCGGGACGCCGAAAACAGCGGGCGAGACGCCACGCGCTCCCCATTCCACTGCATGGATTCGTTTCAGAGGCTGCACTTTTTGCGACTGGCCGGGAGGTTTAGTCCGTGGAATTGCGGAGGACTTCAAACTTGCTCACGCCGTCGCTCACGAGGCTGACGATGACGCCCTTCTTCGCGTCGGCCTGCTTGAGCGCATCGCGAAACTGCTTGGTGCTGGCGATCTTCTTCTGGTTGACCTCGGTGATGATGTCGCCGGGCTTGATGCCCTTGCGCGCGGCGGGGCCATCCTCTTCGACGGCGGTGATGATGACGCCCTGCTTGTCCTCCGGCAGTTTCGCGCTGTATTCCTCGGCCAGTTCGCGGGTAAGGGTTTTCACGGTCAGGCCAAGATCGAACTGCTCCTCTTCCTTGGTGGTTTTGTTGACGACGGGAGTCAGTTCATCGGGATATTCGCCGGTGCTGACCTTGATCTTCATCGGCTTGTTGGCGCGCACCACGTCGAGGGTGATCGGCTGGCCGATTTTTTTGGCGCGCACTTCGTTCTTCAATTCCTGTGCGGTGGCCACGGGCCTGCCGTCCACGGCGGTGATGATGTCGGACGGCTTCAAGTCGGACTTGGCCGCCGGGCCGGCGGGATCAATCTGGCGGACGACGACGCCGTCCTTCACGTCCTTGACGAGGTTTTGGAACTCGGCGTATTCGCGCAGGCCGAGGATGCCGACGCCGAGCCACGAGCGGGCGTAACGACCGTCGCTGATGAGCTTGTCGGCGACTTCACGGGCGAGGTTCGCGGGGATGGCGAAGCCGATGCCGCTGTTCATGCCGCGGATGAGGGTGTTGATGCCGATGATCTCGCCGTCAATGTTCACGAGCGGGCCGCCGCTGTTGCCGGGGTTGATGTTCGCGTCGGTCTGGATGAAGTCCTGATCCATCATCTGGCGCGAGTCGAGCACGTGCCGGCCCTTGGCGCTGACGTGGCCGAACGTGACGCTGTAATCGAGGCTGAACGGCGCGCCGATGGCGATGGCGAACTCGCCGACGCGGGTCTTGGCGGAGTCGGCGAACTTCAGCGCGGGCAGGCCGGTGGCCTTGATCTTGAGCACGGCCACGTCGGATTGCGCGTCCACGCCGCGCACTTCGGCGTCGTATTCCGTGCCATCCTTGAGACGGACCTTGATTTTGTCGGCCTCGTCCACGACGTGGCGGTTGGTGAGGATGTAGCCGTCTTCGCGGATGATGATGCCGGAGCCTTGGCCGTCGAAGACCGGTTCGCGCGGGCGGCGGGGCTGGCGGTTGGAGCGCTCCCGGCGCTTTTGCATCTCCTCCTCAAACTGCTCGCGGAACTGCTTCGGGAGGAAATCGAAAAAGGGGTTGTCCGTGTCGCCGGACATCCAGCCGGACTTGCCCGGCTTGTGGGCCACGCGGATGACGACGACGGAGGGCGACACTTTGTCCGCGACCTCGATGAAGGCCTGGTTGAGCTGGCGGGCCAGCGACAGTCCCGGAGAATCTTTTGCGGGCAGCGGCGACGGGAGGAGCACGACGCCGGCGAGGGCAAACAGACAGAAAAGGCTTTTCAATGTTTTCATAAACTTTGGTTTTGTTTCGTGGTGGGTTGGAGTGCTGGCGGCGGAAAAATGTTCAATCTTGCCATGGCGGAATTTTTTGGCGGCGCGCATTGACTTGGCCGGACGTGGCCGATAGTTTTTTGAAAATTTTTCGCATCATGCTCGAAGCCATTGAAAAACTGCTCGTCCTCCAGGATCGCGACCGCCGCATTCTCCGCACGCAGATGGAGCTGGCGGGCATCGCCCCGCAGCGCCAGTCCCTGCTGGCCAAGTCCGCCGGCACGCAGGCCGAACTGGACGCCGTGAAGCTCCGCAGCAAGCAGGTCGAGTCCGACCGCAAGAAACTGGAGCTGGACGCCGAGGCCAAGAAGCAGCAGATCGAGAAGTATTCGATCCAGCAGTTCCAGACGAAGAAGAACGAGGAGTATCGCGCGCTGGCGCATGAGATCGAGCTGTGCAAGGAGGTCATCACCAAACTGGACGACCAGCAGATCGAGCTGATGGAGCAGGCGGAGGTTTTGCAGAAGCAGACGGTCGAGGCCGCGAAGGTGGCGCAGGCCGCGAAGAAGGTCGTGGACGAGACGATCAGCGCGCTGGCCGAGCGCGAGGCGAACCTCCAGCAGCAGCTCGCCGAATACCAGTCCAACCGCGACGCGCTGGCGGCGGCGGTGGATGAGGGCGCGCTCGCGAAATATCAGCGGCTCTTCAAGCAGCGCGGCGACAACGTGGTGGTGGGCATCGAGCACGGCGTCTGCGGCGGCTGCCACATGAAGCTGCCGGTGCAGACCCTGGTTTCGTGCCAGGCGCAGAGCGCGGTCAACACCTGCCCGCACTGTGGCAGAATCCTCTACTTCACGCGGGAAATGGAACTGGCGGGCGAGGCCTGACGGCGGGGAAATCCGCCGGGAAGTTTCCAGCGGCAGACAGGCTCACGCGCCGGGCTGCGCGGAGGAGGCGGCTCGCGTGATTTTTCCAAAGCTGGCGGTGTCGCCGGAGTAAGACTTGGCGGCAACCACCGGCGGAGCGGGTTCCGGTTCAGGATCGGCACCGCTGGACACTTCATCCATGGCCTGGGCGGCATTGAGCAGCAGGCCGTTCCAGTCGCAGTCAATGGTGCGTTTGCAGTCCGCCGCCGCCGGCAGTTCGGAGACGCTGCCGCCCTTCCAGCTCACGATGCGGTTGAACGCCTTCTCCCCCTCGAGCGCGCCGGTCTCGGCGTGAATAATCTGGCCGTCGAGGAAGAAAATGCGCCCGCTCTGGCCGTTGGGAATGACGAACTCCAGAATCAGGCTCGCCTGCGAGAGGCACTTGAGCTGGATGAGGTTCATCGGCGTCAGGCTCGTGAGCGTGCCGCGGAAGCTCATCTCCGGCTGGGCCTTTTCCTCCTTCGCGTCGAGCATATCGCGGATGATGCCGCTCAATTCCTTGATCTTGACCGGCTTCTCCATGAAGCGCAGCGCGCCGAGGGCCAGGGCGATCTCGCGGTATTCGGGCACGCGCGTGGCGGTGAGGATGATGGCGCGCGAGTTCGGGAACTGCGTCTGCACCTCGCACAGGAAATCAATGCCGCTGCCGTCGGGGAGCTGGATGTCGAGGATGAAGATGTCAAAGACGATTTCCTTGAGAAGATTCCGCGCCTCGGCCAGTGAAAAGGCGGGGAGGATTTCCGCGCCCGGGAATTCGCCCTTGAGGCGCTGCGTGAGCAGCTTGGAAACCACCACGCTGTCTTCCAAAATCAAAAAATAGGTCGTTTTATCGGACATAGTTCGGCTCAATCGGAGGCGAGCAGCGGCATCATGGTGCAAGGTAAAAGGTGAATCAAGACCTATTGGCGCAGCCCAGGCCGCGCCGGCAGGACGGCAGGATGACACATGATTCGAGACCTCGGCAAAACCCTGTAGCGGCGGTCTGCGACCGCCGGTGATGTCCATTTTTCCGAAAGATCCGGCGGACACAGACCGCCGCTACCGCACTTTGGTGGTGTTTTGCAGAGGTCTCGATTCAAGCCGCTCAATCGCGGAAGTTCGTGAAGCCCAGCGCCAGCGGGAAATCCTTCGCGCGCACGGCAGCCATGACGGCCTGCAAATCATCCCGGCTCTTGCCCGCCACGCGCACCTTGTCGCCCTCGATGGCGGCGGTGCACTTCAGCTTCAGGTCGCGCACGAACTGTGAAACTTCCTTCGCCACCACGGATTCAATCCCCTGCTTGATTTTGATGACCTGCCGGGAATGGCCGAGCGGCGAGACGTCGGGCTGGCCCTCGTCCACGTTTTTCATGCTGACGCCGCGCTTGGCGAGCCGGGTGACGACCATCTCGGCCAGCGCGGTCATCTTGAACTGGTCGGTGGCGGAGAGCTTGATTTCGTTCTTCTCCAGGATGATCTCGGCGTTGGCACCCTTGAAATCGAAGCGGTTGGCGAGTTCCTTCTTCGCCTGGTTCACCGCGTTCTCAATTTCCATGGAGTTGACCTCCGAGACGATGTCGAATGATGGCATGGCGGAAATTTACGAGCGCCGGAGGAAAAGAAAAGCGCGAAATGCCGGGCGGCTCCTGAACGCGGGCCGCCCGCTGCATTCGGGTTTGGACATTTCACCGAAGTTCACCTTAACTGAAAGAAAATCATGAACAAGACCATCATCAAACCCGCCCACTCCGCGCCCGCCGTCGGGCCTTACAACCACGCCGTGCGCGTCGGCGATCTGCTCTTCTGCGCCGGGCAGATTCCGCTCGACCCGGCCACGGGCCAGCTCGTCACCGGCGACATCAAGGCGCAGACGGAGCGCGTGCTGCAAAACGTGAAGGCCATCCTCGACGATCAGGAGCTGACTTTTGCGAACGTGGTCAAGAGCACGGTGTTCCTCACCAACCTCGCGGATTTCGCCGGGATGAACGAGGTCTATGCAAAGTTTTTCACGGCGGATTTCCCGGCGCGCTCGACGGTGCAGGTGGCCGCGCTGCCCAAAGGGGCCATTGTGGAGATCGAGGTCATCGCGCACTTCGGCATCAGCGACGTGGACATGCCGTGAAACACAACTCACGCAATTTTGATTTGCAGCCACAGATGAAACACGGATAAAGCACGGATGAATTGCCTGGTTTCTCCAACTGAATCTGTGTTCGAGCAGTGTTTCATCCGTGGCTAAACCTCTTCCATGAAACCGAAGAAATCCTGGCGCGAAAAACTGGCGGATAGCAAGGGATTGCCGAAGGTCGGCGAGGTCAGCGGCTCCATGTCCCGGCGCTGGGGTGAAGGCACCATGGTCATCCCCGCGCCGCTGGAAGTGGACGCGCTGATGAAGCAGGTGCCGAGGGGCCGCGTGGTGACGATCAACGAAATCCGCGTTGCGCTCGCTGCAAAGCACAAGGTGGACTTCGCCTGCCCGCTCACGACCGGCATCTTCTCGTGGATTGCCGCCCATGCCGCCGCCGAGGCCGAGGCGGCGGGCGCGCGGCGGGTCACTCCGTTCTGGCGCACGCTCAAAAGTGGCGGCGAACTGAACCCCAAATATCCCGGTGGAGTGGATGCGCTCGGCAAACGGCTGCGCGCCGAGGGGCACAAAATTGTGAAGAAGGGAAAACGACACCTTGTCGCCGATTACGAGAGCAGGCTGTTCCAACAACTGCGCTGACAGAGTGACGGCGGGCGGCATTTCTCTTCCTCATAAATCGTCTCGTGCGCGGTTGGCGAGCACGCGGCCGTGGGCGAGCCGCCGAATAGGGAATTGCCGAAAAACGTCGGTGTCTTCATGATCCCACTCATGAAGCCCCGGTTTTCTTTCGCCTCATCGCTCACTTCACTCTCACTCTTCCTCGCGCTGCCGGCCATCGCCGCCAACTGGCCCGCGTGGCGCGGCCCGCTCGGCACCGGCATCAGCGAGGAGAAAAACCTCCCGACCAGGTGGAGCGCGACCGAAAACGTGAAGTGGCGCATCGTCCTGCCCGAAGCCGGCAATTCCACGCCCATTGTCTGGGGCGAGCGCATTTTTGTCACCCAGCCCGTCGGCGACCGGCGCACGCTGATGTGCTTCAACCGCGCGGACGGAAAACTTCTCTGGCAAATCGGCGTCACGACCAAGGAAAAGGAGCCGACGCACCAGACCAACCCCTATTGCTCCGCGTCGCCCGTGACGGACGGCGAGCGCGTCATCGTCTCCTTCGCGTCCGATGGACTGTTCTGCTACGACTTCGCCGGGAAGGAGCTTTGGCGGCGCACCGATCTCGGACGACAGGTTCACATCTGGGGCGGCGGGGTTTCGCCGGTGATTTACGGCAACCTCTGCTTCCTCAACTTCGGCCCCGGCGAAACCACCTACCTCCTCGCGGTGGACAAGAAGACCGGCAAGACCGTGTGGAAGCACGACGAGGACACCGCCTACGGCAAGCCGCAAGCCGCCGCGCCAGACGGAAAAGCCAAGGGCAAGAATGCGGGCAATCCGCAATACATCGGCTCGTGGACGACGCCGACCATCATGAAAGTCGAAGACAAGGATCAGCTTCTGATGAGTTGGCCCCGCCGCCTCGCCGCCTACGATCCCTCGACTGGCCGGGAACTCTGGACCTGTGCCGGCCTCAACCCGCTGGTCTACACTTCGCCGGTTTTTGAGAATGACCTCGTCGCCGCGCTCGGCGGCTTCAGCGGCATGGCCATTGGCGTGCGGGCCGGCGGCAGCGGCGACGTGACCGCCTCGCGCCGGCTCTGGCACCACCCGCGCACGCCGCAGCGCATCGGTTCCGGCGTCGTCAAGGACGGGAGAATTTACATCCACAACGACCCCGGCACCGCCATGTGCCTCGACCTCAAGACCGGCGCGGAAATCTGGAACGAACGCCTCCCCGCCGTCGCCAAGACCGGGCAGAACTGGAGCAGCGTGCTGCTCGCCGGGGACAACTGCTACACCCTCACGCAGGGCGGCGATTGTTTCGTGTTCAAGGCCAGCCCAAAGTTTGAACTCGTCTCCGTCAACCCGCTGGGCGAACGCAGCAACTCCTCGGTTGTGCCTAGCAACGGTGAACTCCTCATCCGCACGCACAAGGCCCTCTGGTGCATCGCGGCGAAGAAGTGACGCCGCCTACTTCACCAACTCTTCTGCAATCTGCACCGCGTTGAGCGCCGCGCCCTTGAGCAGCTGGTCG
>JACRJY010000090.1 GCA_016235585.1 Verrucomicrobiota bacterium
AACACGCGGGGGCGCGTGTGCTCCCCGGCGGCAATGGTTTCGCGGCGCATCGCTTTCGCCAGTTCCACCGCGCCCCAGGCGCTCTCGCGCGACAACGGCGTGACGACGGCGGACGGCCAGAGCTTGAGAAGATGTTTTTCGACGAGCCGGGCGAAGCGCGGCTGCTTGAGCAGCACGCCACCGGCAAGAACAAATTGCACCCGCGCACCGTGCGCGGCGAGTCGGCGGGCGCAGGCGGCGGCGTCCTTGGCGAGACTGTGCGCCGCGCCGGCAAGGATGTCGGTGGCGATGGCATCGCGGCGACTCCACGCGGCGAAGACCTCGGTGGCGAGCGCGGCGACCTCGGGTTTTTCCGCGCGCTGCACCCAGCCGATCAGTTCGTTCGGCTCGTTGAGTTGCAGCACGCGCAGCAGCCGCGCACCGAGCGCGGGCCAGCGGCCATCGCGGTCGCCGTAGTAAAGAACGGCCTTCAACGCGCGCAGGCCGATTTCGTAGCCGCTGCCCTTGTCGCCGAGAATGTGGCCCCAGCCGCCAATCTTGGCGGTTTTGCCCGCGCGGTTTCGCCCATAGCAGCACGAGCCGGTGCCGCTCAAAACAAGCACGCGCGCGGCGACGAGTTTGCGGGGAAGATTCGCGCCCGCCGCGAGCGCGGTTTCCAAATCATTCGTGGCGCGGCACGGCACGCCGGGCCAGACGGTGGCGGCGATGGATTCGATGCGCCGCCAGTCCGCCGCTTCGCGCGCGCCGGCGAGGCCGATGCAGCTGGCGTCGGGGCGCGGGCCGCTGCGGGCGATTTCGCGGAAGCGCCGCCGAAGTTGCGCGTCGGAACAGAGGCGCGCATTGGCCGGGCCGCACTCGGCGCGGTGAAGAGGGTTGCCCGGTTCATCCGCCCAGAGCGCGACGGTGCGGGTGCCGCCGCCCTCGATGCCGAGGAGGACGGCGGGCGTGGCGGGTTCGTCGAGGTTCACGCGGCGAGTATTTTCCGGGCGGAGGTTTCTTTCAAAGAATTTCCGTCGGGGAATTTTCCTTCGCTCTCGTTCTCGTCCTCGTCCTCGGTTTTTTCCGATCATTTCGAGGACGAGGACGAGAACGAGGACGAAAGCACGGGGATTGATTTGAACCTTGCAGTTTGCGGCCCGGCTCGCAGACTTGGTGCGATGTCTGAACCATCCGATGCGCCGCTGGACCGCCTGTGGCACGAATACGGCCGGGTGTTCGAGGGGTTTGACGACCTGACCCTTGCGCGCTGGCTCGCGCAGACGCTCGGCCAGATCGAGGGCCGCGCGTGGCGGTTTTCGCACCCGCTGCTCGGCGCCTACCGGCTGGCGGCGCAGGCCGGCCACGAGCGGCAAATCTGGCTCAAGCGCCTCGCGACGCCGCCGCACGGCTACACCGCCGCGCCGTGCTGCCGCGCGCCGCTGCTGCCGCTGTTCACGCGCGATGTGCTGGATACGGGACTGGTCTGCCAGCACTGCAACGGCACGGCGGTGCCGTTCGAGGAGATTTCCGGCGAGTTGCAGCAACCGCTCCGTGCGTGGGCGGAGGAATACGCGGCCATCCACGCCGTGGCGCACTGGGACGACCGCCAGCGCAAGCGCGCGGGCAACTACGACCGGGCCTTCGAGGACGCCGCCGTGAAGGCGGAGAAGTCGCTGTTCATCGCCGGGCACACTCTCGCGCCGCGCCTGCTTGAACATTTTCCGGCGGTGGTCTGGGAGGATCAGGACGAGTGCCTGGAAGTCCGCCCGGAAGACGTGGACGGCTGAACGCCGCCCCAGCACCACCCGCCGGGTGTTGCAGACGGCGCGAGGTTTTCCCCACGGGAGAAGTTTTTCGGCCCTATCCATGGTTTTATGGACAGAACCGATGATTCTTTCGCCGCTGGCCCGGTTCGCGCTTATTCTCACCATCAATACGCAGACGGTCCAGCAAGGTGTCCGGCATTAAACGCACTCGTAGTCGGCTACGGACAATGGCGGGATCGCCGCGTGGAAACAATCGGCAACCAACAAAACAAAAGGCAAACCATGCAAACCCAGAAAACCTCCCGCAAATCCGGCTTCACGCTGGTGGAAATCATGATCGTCGTGGCCATCATCGGCCTCCTGGCGGCCATCGCGATCCCCAACTTCGTGAAGGCCCGCACCACGGCGCAGAAGAACGCCTGCATCGCCAACCTCAAGCAGATTGACGGCGCGGTGCAGCAGTGGGCGCTCGAGAACAAGAAGAGCAGCGGCGACACGGCGACCACCACCGACGTGCTGGCGTTCCTCAAGGGCTCGACCCTCCCGGCCTGCCCCTCCGGCGGCGTCTACTCCACCGGTGCGGTGAGCGCCTCCCCGGAGTGCACCAAGACCTCGGACGGACATTCGATCTGATGTCTGTCCCGGCGAAACTTCGCAGGGACATTCCGAAAGAAACACCTCGGAGCCGGCCAGAAATGGCCGGCTTTTTTTTGTGGAGAAGGAGAATTACCGCGCGGATTTTCGCTCCGCCCGCCGCCAGGCGCGCTCATGGTGGCGGGATTCGTCGCGCAGGATTTCCTCCGCCGACCAGCCGCGCCGCTGCGCGTATTCGGCGAGCGCAAACAACTCCCGCGCTAGGGCGGTTTTGCTGCTGCGCCGCTTCGCGCCTGGCGGCGCGGCGTCTGGGAGCAGCTTCGCTTTGCGCGCCTTCTTGACGAGTTTTTCCACGCGCAGCAGCGCGGGCAGATGGCGCGGGACGCCGTCAAAAGCCGAGGTGCGCTCGTGCCGGGTGCCGTGCTTCTCGGCCTGCTTGATCTGCTCCCAGTTGGCCCAGACTTCGTCCACGCTGCGGACTTTCACGTCGCCGAAGACGTGCGGGTGGCGGCGGATCAGCTTGTCGGTGATGTTCCGCGCGACGCGCTCGAAGTCGAACGCGCCGCGCTCGCGGGCGAGCTGGCAGTGGAAGACCACCTGCAGCAGCAGATCACCCAGCTCCTCGGCCATCTCGTGGTCGTCGCCCGCGTCAATGGCGTCCAGCAGTTCATAGACTTCCTCGACGGCGTGCAGGCGGAGCGAGCGGTGATCCTGCTCGCGATCCCACGGACAGCCAGTGGGGGAGCGGAGCTTCGCCATGACGGCGAGGAGATCAAAGATGGCGGAGTTTATTTTGGCGGCGCGGCGGGGTTTGACAGGCATGGCGGGCGGCGGTGTTGATGAATTGGTTCCGCTTGGAACGGCATGGTCGGCGAACAGCACGGACGAACCGTTCCCGGCATCCGAGGTCAGCGCCCGGCGTCAATCACGCAGCGGAAGCCGGCGTCGTTGTTGCGATCCGCCGGCGCGGCGGTGCGGCGGTAGGAGGAGAAGAGGGATCCGCCCACGTAGCCCGCGTAGGAGCCGCCGCGCAGGACGCGGTCTTTTTTGCCGCCGTCGCTCCAGTCGTCGCACCATTCCCAGGCGTTGCCGCCGAGGTCGTAAAGGCCGAGGCTGTTGGGGCGGAAACTGCCGACGGGCGAGGTGTTTTCAAAGCCGTCGTAAGAAACGCCGTCGGCGTAGTTGCCCGCGCCGATGGGCGGCGGCCACGCGGTTCCCCACGGATACTGGCCTTTGACTCTCAAATCCTTGTCCACCGGCGTGGCCCCGGACTCGCCTTCGAGGCGGACGGCCTGGCTCCACTCGGCGTCGGTGGGGAGGCGGTAGGAGACGCTGGTGCCAATGAGGCCGGCCTTGCGCTCCTTTTCGGTGAGCCATTTGCAGAAGGCCTGGGCGTCGTTCCAACTGACGTTGAGCACCGGGTGCGAGGTGGAGGCTTGCTTGAAGCCGGGATCGCGCCAGCCGCCCCCGGAATCGTAGCGGGTCGCGTTGATGAACTGCTCGTAGTCGTCCACGCGGGTTTCCCAGACGCCGAACGCCACGCTGCCGACGGGGACGAACTTCATGCCGAGGCTGTTCTGCCAGGGCTTGCCAGGCTGGAACTTGGCGGCTTCAGCCTCGACTTTTTTCTTGGCCTCCTCGGTCTTGCGCTTGGCTTCGGTGAGGAGCGCGAGTTTTTTGGCCTCCTCGTCCTGCTTGGCCTTGGCGGCGGCGGCGGCGGCCTTGGCGGCGGCCTCCTTGGCTTCGATGTCAATCTGGATTTGCCTCAGGCGCATGTCGGCCAGGCGCTGGGTTTCCTTGGTGGCGGCGTCGCGGGCGCGCTGGACTTCGGCGTTCAGCCGCGCGGCCTCCTTCTCGGCCAGCGCGCGCTTCTTCTCGGCTTCGTCGGCCTTTTTCTTCTCGTCCTCGGCACGCTTGGCGGCGAGGCGGTTGGCCTCCGCAATCTGCTCCCGCAGCTTGGCGGTCTCCATCTCGGCGAGCTTCTGTTTTTCCTCGGCATCCTTGCGGGCCTTTTCGGACGCCGCCGATTTCTCCTGTCCCGCGAGGGTGGCGGCTTTTTTGGCCGCTTCGGCAAGGCGCGCGAGTTCGGCTTCGGCGACCTTGCGCTTCTCCTCGGCTTCCTTGGCCTTCTTCTGTTCCTCGGCGAGGCGGACGGCTTCGTCGGCCTTGGCCTTTCTGATTTGGTCTTCGAGCGCCCGGGCCTGCTCGATGGCCTTCTTGCTCTGATCCTCCGCAATCTTGCGCTTCTTCTCGGAGTCCTGGCGGATGCGCTCGGCCTCGGCCATGGCTTTGGCCTCGGCCTCGGCGCGGGCCTTCTGAATGGCTTTTTCCGTTTCGGCCTTGCGCTTGGCTTCGTCCGCCGCCGAGGGGCGGTTGACCACCACGGTCTTGCCCCCGGAGCCGCCGCGCTTGCCAAGCACCAGTCCCAGCACACCGAGCAGCACGATGGCCGCGACGGCGACGCCGATCACCAGCGCGGGGCTGGACTTGGCGGGGGCGGGCGCGGCGCTGACGGGCGCGGCTTCGGGAACATTCGTCGGCAGGGCCGTGATGCCGAGTTGCGCCATGAGCGCCCCCGCGCCTTGCGGGCGGGCGGAGGGATTTTTTGAAAGGCAGGCGGCGAGGGTTTCCTCCCAGACGCGGGGGACGGGGTCGCCGATGACGCGGAGTTCCTTGCGCCGGTGGGTCATCGGCGGCGGGATTTTCTGGTTCACCTGCAACGCGATGTCGCCGGTGTAGAACGGCGGCTTGCTGGTGAGCAGCTCGTAGGAGGTCGCGCCGAGGGTGTAGATGTCGTCGAGGAAGTTCGCCGGCTCGCCCACGGCCTGCTGTGGGCTGTAGTAGACCGGGCTGCGCGCAGCGCTCTGGCCGGTGACGCGCCCGGCGAAGTCCACGACGTGCCGCGCCAGATCGAAGTCCGTGACGCGCAACTCGCCCTTGGCATTCACGAGCAGGTTGTTCGGCGTGAGGCTGCCGTGGACAAGGTTGGAGGCGCCGTGGCTGTGTTCGAGGAACGTGAGGAGGACGCGATACCACTCGGTAAGCTCCGTGGGCGACAAAATCTGGTTCTTGTTGGCGGCGCGCAGGGCCGCCAGGGAACTGCCCTCCACATACTCGCTGGCAATCGCGACGATGGGGCCTTCGGACAGCACGTCGTAGATGGGCACCAGGATCGGATGCTTGAACTCCTGCAACTTCCTGACCTCGCGCTGGAGCACGGCGAGAGCGGTGGGATCGGCGCTGACGACTTCCGGCAAAAACTTGAGCGCCACGTCGCGCTTGGCCTCCTCCTCCCACGCGAGCCACACGATGCTGTTCGGGCCGCGGCCCACGCTCTTGATGAGCGTGAAGCGACCGCCGAAAATCTTGCGGCCCTCCGTCAGGCCGTCAATGGCGGCTCCCAAGTTGGGGGTGCCCTGCGCTTTGGCGGGTTCGTTTGCCATGGGAACGTCGTTATCGTGTCCGTCTCAACATCGAATTAACCAGCGCCGCCTGCGGCAGACGCTGGCCCATTTCTAATCATGTTTGACGGGATGGGCAATGGTTTTCTCCCGAAAAACTTGCGCCACCGCCGGATGCCGCTCGACTTCTCCGCCCGCCCTGGCTGAATTTCCCCCATGGCCACTCACGATTTCCTCGCGCAAAACCGCCGGGCCTGGGATGAACGCGTCCGCCAACGCCAGCACCACGCCCGGCCCGTCACCGGCCGGGAGTTTGAAAACCCCGCGCCCATCCTCGACCCGCGCGGCTGGATCGGCGGCGACCTCGCCGGCCAGCGCGTCCTCTGCCTCGCCGCCGGCGGCGGACGCCATGGCGTGCTCTTTGCCGCACGCGGGGCGCGCGTGACCGTCGTGGATTTAAGCCCGCAGATGCTCGCCCTCGACGCGCAGCTCGCCGCAGAACGCGGCCTAACGCTCCGTCTCGTCGAGACTTCGATGGACAATCTCTCGATGCTCGACGAAGCCGCCTTCGACCTCGTCATCCAGCCCGTCAGCACTTGCTACGTGCCGGACATCGCGGCGGTCTATCGCGAAGTCGCGCGCGTCACCGCGCCCGGCGGGCTTTATTTGAGCCAGCACAAACAGCCCGCCAGCCTGCAAGCCGAACTGCGCTCCACCAGCGGCGGCTGCGTATTGAATGTGCCGTATTACCGCACCGGCCCGCTGCCGCCCGCGCCGCGCGACTGCGAGCACCGCGAACTCGGCACGGCGGAATTCCTCCACCGCTGGGAACAAATCCTCGGAGAACTTTGCCGCAGCGGCTTCGCCATCGAAGACGTGGCCGAACCGCACCACGCCGAACCGCACGCCGAACCGGGCACCTTCGGCCACCGCTGCAATTTTTTGGAGCCCTTCATCACGCTGAAAGCCCGCCGCAACCAACAGCCCGCGCCGGGCGCAGCACGGGGAAAAATCTGGACGCCGTGATTTCGCAAGCGGAGAAATCTTGCTCAACTACCGGCGTTTCGGAGGGACGAGCTACGCGAGTCCAAGAAATTCTGAAGTGAACGAAATGACAGGGACTCGCGTAGCTCGTCCTTCCGATGGCTTTGAAAGAAATCCGGCCAACCGCTGCTTCGTTCCGGGTTACTTGCCCTTCTTTTTCTTCTTGTCCTTCCCGGTGTCTGGCGGTGCTTTGGTAAAAGCCCGGATCGAAACCGCCGTCAACCGGTCGCCCAGCGTGAACGTGTTGATCTGCGCGAACATTCCCGCCTTTACGTCCTTCAGCTTCGCGGGCCGCCCGTCCAGCGTGATCGTCGTGGTGTCGTCCACCAGAATTTCCTTGCCGCCCACCGTGATGCCCGCCGGCGCGGCGGTGGTGACGGCGGTGATCGCGCCGCGCGTGCCGGGGTCGGGCGGCGGGCCTTTCTTCTTGGACGCGGCGTGCAGCGGCAGGCCGCCGAGCAGGCTGCCGGCGAGCACGAGGAAAACCAGCGGGCGCAGAAAAGTTGCTTTCATAAGTTCGGGCTAACGACGCCAGACGCTCCGGTTGAATTCAAGCCGAATCACCCGCGCAGCACCCACTGGTAGGCTGTCTTCGCGTTTCGCCAGAAAACTTTTTCCAGCGCCGGCACGCCCTTCGCCTGAAAATAATCGCCCACGATCTGCTGCACCACGCCGCACGGCGCGAACCGCGCGCTCACCGGCCAGTTGCTGCCATAGACCAGCCGGTCTGCGCCGAAGATTTCCCATATCGCGTCCAGCACCGGGCGGTAAAACTCCACCGTGCGCGGCGCGTCTCCATCGCGCCGCCCGCTGCCCTCGACGAGGCCGGAGACTTTGCAGAAAACATTTTTGCCACGCGCCGCCGCCGCCATTCCACGCCGCCACTCGGCATCCACCGGCTTGCCGTCCACCTTCGTGTTGGCGACGTGATTGATGATGATTCGCAACTCCGGCACCGCGCCCGCGAGCTTGGCCACGGCGGGCAGAATCACTGTGCCACCGTTCACGTCCAGCGAGCGATCCACCACCGCGAGCCGCCGCATATCCGCGAGGAACTCCGGCTTGTCCTGCAACTCCACCAGCTTGTCCCCGCGCACGCGGAGGCCGCGAAAGAGCGGATTCGCCGCGAAGCGTTTCAGATGCCCCGCGAACTCCGCTGTGCCCGCCGGCAAACTGCCCACGAGGCCGACGATAAACTTCTCGCTCGCCGCGAGATCGAGAATCCACTGGTTGTCCTCCACCCATGGGCTGGCCTCGACCACCACCGTGCCCGTCACGCGCCGGGGCTGCGGCAGCGCCAGATATTCCTTCGGCAGCACGGTGCGGTGCAGCAGCGCGTCGATCTTCGGCGGCCACGGCACGCCCTGCGCCCGCGCCGGATCGTAGAAGTGCGTGTGCGTGTCAATCACCGTGACTGGTGACGCAGCACGCTCGGCGGCGGAAGCAATTTCCCGCGCGCCCAAAGTTCCGGCGGCCAGCGTCCGCAAAAATGCTCGGCGGGGAAGCGAATTGATTTTCATGCGAATCGAGTTGGTCATTTCACGCCCAGCACCTTGGCCGGGCCGTCGGGATTCAAAATGTCCTTCAACTCGGCGAACGACACCTTCACGACAAAGCGCCCCTGCGCATATGGACCGACGTCGCCGGGGTCGAAGTAAAAACCCAAGCCGTCGGGGGAAGCGGTGAATTTGAACTCGTCGGCCTTGAAGCTGTTCACCGCGCCGCCCAGCGGCGAAGCAGCCTTCTGCCGTTTTAGATCGGTGAGCAGCAGGCCGCAGAGACGGGTTTTCCAGTCGCTATCAGCAACGAAAAACTCTGCGAGCTTGATTCGGTGCATCCGTCCGTCGCGCCATTGGAAGTTAAAGCATTGAGCCAGGTGGTTGCCATGCACGCCGTGGGTGTAGCCGTGATTGTCCAACCGCAGGCTCAATAACTCGGGCGTGCGACTCACCACGTGAGCGGTCAGCGTGGTTTCCCACGCAGTGGCGGTTGAGGAGCGCAGAAGGAGGTTCAGTTTTTCCCGCCAGGTCAAATCCCGGCTTCTGATGTCAAATGTCGTGATGCCTAGGTCGGTCACAATCATCTTCAACCAGTTGCCTGCCGCCCTGTCCAACGGCGTGGGATTATCAAACTTGGGAACCTGCCCGGTAAAAGCGGCCCCCCAGCCGCGATTGCCGACACGCAATCCCTTGTCTGTTAGCCGCAGTTCCTCATAGCGAAGCTGCCGGTCAATTGCGGTCGGCTCGAAAATGTCGGTGGTGGGAATGGAATGCCAGCCGTTCTGCCAGACAGGGAACGTGGACAACCCGGCGATGAAAGCGAGCGCCAAAACCGGCACGGCGAGGAACAAAATTTTCCGCCGGGTAATCATCGCCGCGCGCGTGGTGCGCCGCCGACCACCAGCGCCTCGACTTCGGCGAGCGACGCCATCGAGTTGTCGCCGGGCGTGGTCATCGCCAGCGCACCGTGGGCCGCGCCCAGTTCCACCGCGCGCTGCGGATCGCCGCCCGTCATCAGGCCGTGGATGAACCCGCTCGCAAATCCGTCGCCGCCGCCAACGCGGTCGAGGATTTCCAGATCGGGATACGCGCGGCTGGCGAAGAATTTTCCCTCCACCCACGCGAGCGCCGCCCAGTCATTGCGCGTGGCCGACCGCTCGACGCGCAGGGTCGTGGCGATGGCTTTGAAATTCGGGAACGCCTTCGCGGCGGCGGCGATGGTCGTCTTGGCCGAGACGATTTGCGCCCGGAGAGAACCCGCGCTGCCGTCCGGAGCGCCGGACTCCGATCCGGCCCGTTTCGAGTTCGCCGCCTGTCCGCGCCGGATCGGAGTCCGGCGTTCCAATTCCCCGGCGGAATTATTTCCCGCGCGGATGCCGAGGCAGAGTTCAAAATGCCCGGCGTTGCCGATCATCACGTCCACGTGCCGCGCGATTTCGCGGTTCACCGCCTGCGCGCGCGCCGCGCCGCCGCCGGTTTTCCAGAGCGACGGGCGGTAGTTCAAATCGTAGGAGACGACCGCGCCGTGCCGCCGCGCGGCCTGCACCGCTTCGCGGGCGAGTTGAGCCGTGCTGTCGGAGAGCGCGGAAAAAATGCCGCCGGTGTGCAGCCAGCGCGCGCCGGATTTGCCGAAGATTTCGCTCCAATCGAAATCGCCCGGCTGGAGTTGCGACGCCGCCGTGTGGCCGCGATCCGAAACGCCGCTCGCGCCGCGCACGCCGAAGCCGCGCTCGGTGAAGTTGAGGCCGTTGCGCGCGGCGCGGCCCACGCCGTCGAACGGCACCCACTTGATGAACCGCGTATCCACGCCGCCCTGCAAAATGAAATCTTCGAGCAGGCGGCCCACGTCGTTGTCGGCGAAGGCGGTGCAGACGGCGGTGCGGTGGCCAAAGCAGCGGCGCAGGCCGCGCGCGACGTTGTATTCGCCGCCGCCTTCCCAGACTTTGAACTCGCGCGCGGTGCGCACGCGGCCCGCGCCGGGGTCGAGGCGGAGCATCACTTCACCGAGGGCGACGAGGTCGAAAGCGCACGAACCGGCGGGTTTGATGGTGAGGGCGGACATGATTTGTTTCGGAGAGGGTGGCGCGTCCCGCCGAAATGTTCAACCCGAACCCGGAAGTTTGGGTTGAATTTTCTCTGCGACCTCTGCGGGCGACTCTGCGTCCTCTGCGTTTATCCCGGCTTCCGTGGTTCCCATTTTGGAGCATCGGGTTTAACGCAGAGGACGCAGAGGTATTCGCAAAGGACGCAGAGAAAAACAGAATTTTACCGCCGCCTGTTCAGGCAATCATCCCGGCGACAAACGAACGTTCCTCGACGAGTTCCTTGTTGGTCGCGGCGATTTTTGATTTGGCGAAATCATCCATCGCGTAGCCGGTGATGACTTCGTAGCTGCCCGGCGTGGTGGTGCGGACGGGCATCCCGGCCCAGACATTCGGGTCGAAGCCGTAGCGGCCCTCGCTCTTCACGGCGATGGAGTGAACCGCCCCGGGTGTGACGAGCGAGCGGACGTGATCCACGAGCGCGTTGGCGGCGGAAGCGGCGGAAGAAAGGCCGCGCGCCGCGATGATCGCCGCGCCGCGCTTGCCGACGGTCTCGCAGAACGGCCCTTGCAGCCACGCGTCGTCATTGATGACCTGCGGCGCCGGTTTGCCGCCGATGGTCGCGTGCGCGAAGGCGGGAAACATCGTCGGGCTGTGGTTGCCATAGATGAAGATGTCCTTCACGTCCGTGAGATCCGCGCCCGCCTTTTTGGCGAGCTGGGTCTGGGCGCGGTTTTGATCGAGGCGCACCATCGCGGTGAAATTTTCGGCGGGCAGGCGTTTCGCCTGCGAGGCGGCAATCATGCAGTTGGTGTTGGCGGGATTGCCGACGACGGCGACGCGGGCATTCGTGGCGGCGACGGCGTCAATGATGCGGCCCTGTTCGGTGAAGATTTTGCCGTTGTCCTTGAGCAGATCGGCCCGCTCCATGCCCGGCCCGCGCGGCTTGGCCCCGACGAGCAGGCACCAGTTGGCGTCCTTGAAGCCGACGCTGGCATCCGAGGTCTGCACGACGCCCTTGAGCAGCGGGAAGGCGCAGTCGTCGAGTTCCATGGCGACACCTTCGAGAGCCTTGAGGGCTTTTTCGATGGGCGCTTCGATGAGTTGAAGAATGACGGGCTGGTTCAGGCCGAACATCGCGCCGGAGGCGATGCGGAACAAAAGGGAGTAGCCGATCTGGCCGGCGGCGCCGGTGACGGCGACACGAATGGGTGCGTTCATAATTTGTAAAAGGCGGGCGCAGTATGTTCACGCCCCCCGGCGCGAGGCAAGCGCAAGGTGCGCGGAGGCGGGGAGGCGTGGTTTTCAAAAATGGTTTGCACCCCGGCAGGAATTTCCGGCGGAGAAGATTTTTAGCGGGGCTGGCGTCGCCGGGCGGCCCGGCTCGAAAGCCGAAATCCATTTCACCGGGGACAATGGAGGCGGCGGAGAATCAGCCGTCTGGCGCAAGCCATTTGACAATCCGGCCAGCCGGCCCGGCTTTTCCCCTGGCTCTCGGTTCCCTCCTCTGTCTCCTGTCGCAATTGCATCAACGGGGACATTGACAGCCCGCGCCGGGCGGGGCTAGATTGGCCGCGCTTAAATCAACCGATTACACGAAATGGTCACACGAATTTTTCTGGTTCTTGCCATCGCCGCCGGCGCGGCGGGGTTTTACCTCACCCACACCCAGTTGGCGGACAAGCTCGCCGAGATGAAGACGGCCCGCGAAACCGCCGAGGCCAACCAGCAGGCTGCCGTGGCGGAGAAAGACAAAGTCAAGGCCCAGCTCGCCGAGACCGAGACCAAGCTCGCCGAGACCACCAAGGAGCGCGACCAGGCGCAGGGTGACTTGAAGGTGGCGCAGGAAACGATTGAAAAGGAAAAGCAGACCACGGAAGGCGTCCGGGGCGAACTCGCCAAGTCCAAGGCGGAGACCGTCAAAGTCCGCGCCGAAAACAAGGAATACGACACGCTGAAAAAAGACTTGAAGCTCACGGCCGCCGACATCCGCAAGGCGGTGGCCGACTTGAAGACGAAAACCAAGGATCTTGAAATCTCCAAGAAGGAGAAGGAAATCCTCGCCCGCAACAATGCCAAGCTCTCGGCGGAAATCAGCTCCATCAAGACCCCGTATGCTTCCGTGCCGCTGCCCGCCGGCCTCAAGGGCAAAATCATCGCCGTGGATCCGAAGTGGAGCTTCGTGGTGCTCGACATCGGCGAGAAGCAGGGCGCGCTCAAGAACGGCGAGATGCTCATCGTCCGCAACGACAACCTCATCGGCAAAGTCCGCATCGAATCCGTCGCCGCCGACCGCTGCATCGCCAACATCCTGCCCTTCTGGAAAAAGGACGACGCGATCGAGGGCGACGCCGTGGTGTATTGATCGAACGTGAAATTGTTCCGCCTCATTGCTCCCCGCTGGCTGCTGGTTTTGTTGTTCGCCAGCGTCGCGATTTTTCTCACCGGCTGCGCCACGACCGAGGCGGGCAATGATTCCGCCCGCCCGTGGAACCAGCCCAAGGGCTGGGAAAACGGCCTGCCCGGCGGGATGTTCGACCGCGAGCGGCGCTGATCTCCGCCCGCTCCACCATGAAACGCCAGTCGTCCCTGCTCCTCCTGCTCGCGGTGATTTCCCTGACCGGCTGCACGTCCCGCTACGACCTAGTGCTGCGGAACAACCAGACCATCACCGCCAAGTCCAAGCCCAAGGAGGACGGGCACGGGAACTACGTCTACACCGACATCGAGGGAAAGAAGACCACGATTCCCGCCAGCCGCGTGCGCTCGATCGAGCCGCGCTTATTCTGGGCAAACTCCGAGACGAACAAGGGCTTCAAGTTCATCCCCGCGAACTGAACCGCTCGGCATACTTGCCGAGCAGATCCGCCTCCAGGTTCACCGCGTCGCCAATTTTCCGTTCCCGCAGGGCTGTGACTTGAAACGTGTGCGGGATGATCCAGACGCGGAAGTTGATCTTCTTCACCGCCGCCACCGTCAGGCTGATGCCATCCACGGCGATGGAACCTTTGTGAATCACATAGCGCATCACCTCCGGTGGCGCGGCGATGTCGAGGACGTGATCCGCGCCGGATTTTTCCCAGCGAAGGATTTTCCCCACGCCATCCACGTGCCCGGTGACGAAATGTCCGCCAAACTCGCCCCCGGCGCGCAGCGGACGCTCCAGATTCACGAGTGAACCGGGTTTGGCAAACTGGAGATTGGTAAGCCGCCACGTCTCCCGGAGCAGGTCGAACTGCACGAGCTTCGCTTTCCCATGAGGAGAAATCTTCACGACGGTCAGGCAGCAGCCATTCACCGCCACGCTCGCGCCGAGTTTCAATCCCCGTGCCACGGCGCGCGCCCGCACGACAAGTTGGATGGATTTCGCCGTCGGCTTGATGGCCTCGACCACGCCCGTTTCTTCAATGATGCCGGTGAACATGGGGGCAAGTTACAGGTTGCCGGTTGCCGGTTGCAAGCGGCGCTCGACGTGGGGAAACTTGCAACCTGCAACTTTCAACTTTCAACCACTCGCGCCGTCAGCAGCAAATCCTCGCCCAGCCTGCGCCACTCGACATCACGAAGCTGGGTGATTTCGTTCAAGTTCGTCGCGCCTTCGCCCGCCACGGCCTTGCGCGAATCGCGTCCGCCGAGAATTTTCGGCGCGTAAAAGAACGCCACGCGCTGCGCCAGACCGCCGAGCAGGAACGATGCGTTCACCTCGCCGCCGCCCTCGACCAGCAGGCCCGTGACATTTTCTGCGCCGAGCCTTCGCAGCAGCCAGCGCAAATTCAATTTTGAGTTTTGAATTTTGAATTTTGAATTGGCCGAAGGCGCGACCACGACGTTCACGCGCTTTGCCAGCGCTGCCACGCGTGACTTGGGCGCGCGCCGGCTCACCACAATCGTTGTCAGCGCCGCATTCGCATCATTCACAACCTTTGCATCCAGCGGCGTCCGGGCCAGCGAGTCCAGCACGATGCGGCGGGGCGTTGGGCGTTGAACGTTGAATGTTGAATGTTGAATGTTTCCAACCGCCCGCACCGTCAGCGACGGGTCATCCGCCAAAATCGTGTTGATGCCCACGAGAATCGCGCCGCTGCCCTGCCGCAGCTTCATCCCGTAGGCCCGCGCCTTTTCGCCGGTGATCCATTTTGATTCGCCGCTGGCCGTGGCGATTTTGCCATCAAGCGTCATCGCCGCCTTCACGGTGACGAACGGGGTGCGGTGGACAATCCAGTGGTTGAAGGCTTCGTTTAGCCGTGTGCATTCGCTGGCTAGGACATTGTTAACGACCGCAATTCCCGCGCCCTTCAGAATCTTAAAGCCCTTGCCCGCGTGCTTGGGATTCGGATCAGTCGCGCCGACAATCACGCGCCTGATGCCGGCGGCGATGACGGCCTCCGTGCAGGGCGGCGTGCGACCGTGTGTGCAACACGGTTCGAGGGTGACGTAAAGTGTCGCGCCATGCGGATTGTGGCCGCGCTTCTGCGCGTCGCGGAGCGCCTCGATTTCCGCGTGCGGCAAACCCGCGCGCCGATGCCAGCCGCGCCCGATCACTTTGCCGCCTTTCACCAGCACCGCGCCCACCATCGGATTCGGCGAAGTCGTGCCGTAGCCGCGCCGGGCGAGCCGGAGGGCGAGGCGCATGAAAGGAGCGTTTGTCACCGGGCAATGTGTTGGTCGCGCGCCACGGCTTGCTTCGCGTGCCGCAATCGTTCCAATTCCTTGAGGAGCGGCGACCAGTAGGCCCTGTCTTCCGCCCGCACACAGTTTTCCTCATTCAGCAGCGCGCTCTCCAGTTTAGTGAGCCTGCCGGAGACAGCGGGCTTCAGCAGAGGTCGTTTCACCGCCAGCCGCCGGGCCAGGCCGGCGTGGGCTTGCGCAACTTCCAGCAGCAATTGCGGTGTGCGCAGTTCCTGAAGCCAGAACTTTGCCTGCACCACGGTTGGCTTGGCGTTGTTCTGAAAATAATGAGCCTCCACCAGGCGCCGGATCATCGGCCAGTCCTTGTCGCGCTGGGTTTTCTTGGCCTGCACGAGATCGGGGAGGGAAAGCAGATCGCACTGTGTTCCGTCGGGCAGCGCGATGGTTGTGCGCCGCCTCCAAAGTGCGGGGAATGAATCCACGCCGCGCATTTTGGACATCACATCCACGCGCATCCGCAAGGCTTCAGGATGCTGGCAGCGAAAGTGGATGGCGTGACCGCGCCGAAGGTATTTCAATTCAAACGGCGGAACCGCGATGTTTTCCGCGCGCAATTCCGCCAGCGCGCTCCGCAGCCGCGCGAGGTTGGCCGCGTCGGCGAGGATGGCGAAGTCGGTGTCGCGGCTAAACTCGGCCGCGCCGTAGAACACGCACGCCTGCCCGCCCATGAGCAGGGCGCGGACGCGGTGCGCGCGCATCGAAGAAAGGACTTTGCGTATCGGGTTCGGGATCAAGTGAGCCTCCGAGCGCGAGATAGGTTTGCCAGAGTTTCTCGCTTTCCAGCCAGCGTTGCACGGGCGTGAGCCGATACCACTCGGCCCATTCACCGCCAACCAGTTGCTCCGGCTGAATCATGGCAAACAGATACCAGAATCAAACCGGGGCGGCAAATTGAGTTTCATTCCTCAAACAACGCCTGCGCGAATTGTCTGGCGTCGAAGGGTTGCAAATCATCCGGTTGCTCGCCGAGGCCGATGAATTTGACGGGCAGGCCGAGTTCCTTCTGGATCGCCACCACCATGCCGCCCTTGCTCGTGCCGTCGAGCTTGGTCACGATGAGGCCGGTGAGCGGCACGGCCTTGTTGAATTCGCGCGCCTGGTTGAGCGCATTCATGCCGGTGCTGCCGTCGAGCACGAGCAGGACTTCGTGCGGCGCGCCGGGCAGTTGCTTGCCGATGACGCGATGGAGCTTGTGCAACTCCTGCATGAGGTTGTGCTTGGTGTGCAGGCGGCCCGCGGTGTCAATGAAGAGGTAATCGGCCTTGCGCGCCTGCGCGGCGGTGACGGCGTCGTGCGCCACGGACGCGGCATCCGAACCATACGCGCTCGCGATGACTTCGACCTTGAGGCGCGTGCCCCAGAGTTTGAGCTGTTCGATGGCGGCGGCGCGAAAGGTATCGCACGCGGCAAGGAGCGCGGTTTTGTTTTGCG
Source organism: Verrucomicrobiota bacterium (assembly GCA_016235585.1). Taxonomy (GTDB): domain Bacteria; phylum Verrucomicrobiota; class Verrucomicrobiia; order Limisphaerales; family JACRJY01; genus JACRJY01. Next base: position 16,446 of record JACRJY010000090.1, read on the forward strand.
ACTGGATGAGAAATGCGAGCTTGGCGCTGGTCGTGGTCTTGCCCGTGCCATTCACGCCGACGATGGAGACGATGGTCGGCCCGCTGGCGGCCTTGAGCAAATCGGGTTTGTTCGCGGACAAGCTCTTCTCAACTTCAGCACGAGCAATGGCGAACACGTCCAGACCCGTGCCGCCCTGGCTTTCGTAGGCTTTCTTCACCGCGCCGGAAATCTGCGTCGTCATCGCCATCCCGAAATCTGCGGCGATGAGCGCGTGCTCCAGTTCCTCCAGCGTCGCACCGGTCAGCCGGGGCGAGCCGGTGACGATGCGCTTGATTTCGTGAACCAGCTTGCTGTGGGTTTTGGCGAGGCCGGCTTTGAATTTGGCGAACAAACTCATGAGTCGAGGGGCGAGGGGCGAGGGGCGAGGGACGGAATCGGAGACGTGTCTTTGGCTCTCGGCCTCCGGCTCTGGACTCTCGACTTGAGCGCCGCGACGTGCGTGTAGGGCAGCTTCATGGTGCCGATGAGCGGCTTGCCTTTGTTCATGCCGTGGCAGTCGGAGCCGCCAGTGACGAGTAGATCGTGCTGTTCGGCCAGCATGAGATAATGCTCGCTCGTCGCCGTGGAATGCCGGGTGTGAAAGCACTCGATACCGTCCATGCCCAGCGCGACGAGCGCGGGGATGACCTCATCGGACTGATTGAGGCCGGGGTGCGCCATCACGGCGAGGCCGCCGGCTTCGTGGACGAGCGCGATGGCGCTGGCGGCGGACATTTTGAATTTCGGCACCCAGGCCGGCCGGCCTTGTTTCAGGAAGCGCTGGAAGGCTTCGTCCAGCGTCTTGCACAGGCCGGCGGCGACGAGCGCGCGGCCCACGTGCGGGCGGCCCGGCGCGCGGCAGTTGGCGATTTTGAACACCGCCTCGGCGGCGAGCGGCACGCCGAGCTGGTTCAGCCGCGCGCACATTTCGCGGATGCGGTTCTGGCGGACGAGCTGGAATTTCGCCAGTTCCGTGAGCAGGCGCGGGTGCCGGATGTCAATGAAGTAGGCGAGCAGATGGATTTCGTGGCCCTCGATTTCGATGGTCAGCTCGGTGGCCGGAATGAACTCCATGCCGAGCCGGTCACACGCGGCCTGCATCCGCTCGCAGCCCTCGACGGTGTCGTGGTCGGTGAGGGCGATGGCCGACAGCCCATGGCGATGGGCGTGGCCGGCCAGTTCCTCGGGCGTGTAGGTGCCGTCCGAGAAACTGGTGTGCATGTGCAGGTCGGCGAACATCGCTTAACAAGGATGAAGGATGAGGGATGAAGGATGAAACTTCATCCGGCTCGGCAAGAGCCTCGGACGCGCCGGTTTCATAATTCATCCTTCATACTTCATCCTTTGACATTGCGCGCCGGGCGCATGAGCTCGCCCTTGACCTTGTCGAGGATGCCGTTGACGAACTTGCCGCTGTCGAAGGTGGAAAACTTTTTCGCGATGTCCACCGCCTCGTTGATGCTGACGACGGGCGGGATGTCCTCGCGGTGGAGCATCTCGTAGATGGCGAGCCGGAGGACATTCCGATCCACGACGGCGATGCGGTGAAGCTCCCAGTTCTTGGCGTGCTTCTTGATGATTTCATCAACCTCGGCGCGGTGCGCGAGGGTGCCGCGAATCAGCGGCTCGGCGAAGAGGCGCAGCGCGGCCTCGTCGGTGGTGGGCGGTTCGAGGGTGGTTTCCTCGCCCCATTTGGCGGCGGACTTCTCGTCGGCAATCGCCGCCGCGCGCTGCGACTGCCAGAAATGCTCCAGCTCGCGCTCCAAATCCGCCGGCGGATTCAGGTCGTGCTGGAACAGAAATTGAACGGCGCGTTCGCGCGCCTCTCGTCGCATTCCCATGAGGACAAGAATGAGGGAGGAAGCGGGACGGCGGAAGGAAAATCCTTTCTGCCCGCGAACCACGCCAAACGACGCGAAGACAAGATGAACTTTTCGGGTGATTGGCGTGGTTCGCGGGTCATTCCCTGTTTGATCCAAGTGGGCGGATAAATTGGGCAATATGCCCGCAAGCGGCACCCGATGAAATGCCGGTCTCCGCCAAGCGCGAGAAAAGCGCAATGACTCCAGCGACGGCCTACTTTTTCGGAAACCCGCCCGCGCCGCCGCCGAAGCGCTTCATCATCACGTCCTGCATCATGGCCTGCGGGTTGTCGTAGCGCGTGGCCCCGGAAGGCGGCTCGAACTGGCCGGCGTCGGGCTTGGCGAGCTTGATGTCCTTGAAAGTCATGACCGCCTTTTTGCCCTGCTCATTGGTCTCGATTTTGACGGGAAATTTTTTCAAGTCCGTGGCGTTCCAGACCGTCATCTCGTGCTTGTTCGATTCCTTGTCGGTGATGATGACCTTGTTTTTCACGCACGGATGTCCGTCCACAGTTTCCTTGCCAAGCTCGGTGGATTCCATTTTGAAATCATTCGGGTCGGCGGCGTCCCCGCCTTTGAGCGGGACATCGGCGTAGGCTTGCAGGCCGGGATAGATGAGATACGAGGCTTTTTTGTCCGGCCGGGCGATCACCACCATTTCCCCCATGCCCATGGCCTTGACCTGCTCCGCCGCGCCGGGCGGCATCCGTCCGCCCTTCATCTGGGTGATGTCCATTTCAAAGCGGCTCTTGCCGCCGTCGAAGGCGAGCTTGCCGGGAACTGTCACCTCGCCGGTGGAAGGATCGTTGGCCTGCATGAGCATCGTGGCGGAAAACGCCGAGTTTTCGCCAAACACCTTCACCATGCCGCCGCCCAGGCGCGGGCCTTGCGGGCCGCCGCCGCCGCCGGAACCGAACTGGGCCTGCGCCGGAACCAAGCCCGCGAGCAACAACACGGCGGCCAGGGCAGGAAGATAATTTTTTACGGTGGAGAGAAGCAAAGATTTCATGATGCCGGAGGGGATAGCAGAGGGAGCGCGGGTTGCCGAGAAAAAACTGCGGCTTCATTTGCCTTGTGGCGGGGCCGCAGGTTTGGTGGATTGAGCCTTGCACAATTGAAATGATCTCCGTCATCGAACAGCAGCCCGCCGGGGCGCACACCGATTTGCTCGCCCAGGTGGAGGAGATTTTCTCTCCGGCGGGCATCCTGTCGCGCGCGAAGAATTTCGAGTTTCGCCCGCAGCAGCAGGAGATGGCCGTGGCCGTGGCGCGGGCGTTGCAGGAGCGCGGGCATCTCGCCGTCGAGGCCGGCACGGGCGTGGGCAAGTCGCTCGCGTATCTCGTCCCGGCGATTCTCTTCGCCGTTGCGAACAAGAAGAAGGCCATCGTCTCCACGCACACCATCAATCTTCAGGAGCAGCTCACGGGAAAAGATTTGCCGATGCTCGCGGGCGTGCTCGGCGCGCTGTCGGAGCCGGTGAAGTTCAGCTTCACCATGCTCAAGGGCCGTGCGAATTATCTCTGCACCCGCCGGCTGCAAAAGGCCGTGCAGCAGTCGGGCAACCTCTTCACGTCGTCCGAGGCCGAGGAATTGCAGCGCATCGCCGCGTGGGTGAAGGAAACCAGGGACGGCAGCCTGTCGGACTTCGAGATCGAGCCTGATCCGAAGGTGTGGGCGCAGGTTTGCTCGGAGCGCGGGCTTTGTTCGCCAAAAGTGTGCGGCTACCAGTCGGACTTCGGCAAAGACCACGGCATCTGCTTTTTCCAGCGCGCGCGCCAGCGCATCCTGTCGTCGGACGTGCTGGTGCTGAACCACACGCTGTTCTTCACGCTGCTCGGCGGCGTGGACGAGGAGATGGAGGGCGGCATCCTGTTCAAGAACGACTTCGTCATCTTCGACGAGGCGCACACGATGGAGGGCGTGGCCTCGCGGCACATCGGCTTGAGCGTGTCGAGCGGGCAGGTGCGCTACGCGCTGAACCGGCTGTGGAATCCAAAAACGCAGAAGGGCCTGCTGGCGACGCTGGTGCAGGGCAAGGCGGTGAAGCTCGTCGCGGACATTCTGGATGAATCGCACAAATTTTTTGAGAACGTCGAGACGGCGTGCGAGGAAATCCAAGCCGAGGCGAAACCGAAATTCGGCGGCGACGGCGGCGGGCGACGACGCGAGTGGAAGGAACTGCGCATCCGCCGCGCGGAACTCGTGAAGGACAATGTCACGCTGCCCATCCAGCGCCTGCGCGAGGCGGTGAGCGAACTGGTCAGGTTGAGCGACGACAAGGACATCGGGCAGGAACTGGTGGAGTGCAACCGGCGGCTCGGCGAGTTGAAGGCCGAAGTGGCGGAGTTTCTCGGCCAGGGCGCGCAGGATCACGTCTATTGGGTCGAGCGCACGGGCAAGGCGCAGCGCAACCTCTCGCTCAACGCCGCGCCGGTGGACGTGGCGGATTACCTGCGCCGCCGGCTGTTCGAGAGCGACACGAGCGTGATCATGACCAGCGCGACGCTGGCGACCTCGGCAAATCTTAAATCTGAAATTAACAATTCAAAATCGAAACCGGGCGGCGCACCGGGCGGATTAAGTTATTTCGCCAAGCGCGTCGGTTGCGAGGCGGCCACCCAGTTGCAGGTCGGCACGCCGTTCGACTACGAGCGGCAGATGAAGCTGCACGTCGTGGGCAAGATGCCCGACCCACGCGACGCCGGTTACGCCGGGGCGCTGGAGAAGTGGATCGCGCATTTCATCAGGCAGACGCACGGCAAGGCGTTTGTGCTGTTCACCAGTTACAAGCTCATGCAGGAGGTCGCCGGGCGGATGCAGCCGTTCTTCGACGAACTGGGCCTCGCGTTGTTCGTGCAAGGCACGGGCACGCCGCGCTCGACGATGCTGGAAAAGTTCAAGGACGACACGGACTCGGTGCTGTTCGGCACGGACAGCTTCTGGCAGGGCGTGGACGTGCCGGGCGAGGCGCTTTCCAACGTCATCATCACGCGGCTGCCATTCGCGGTGCCGGATCATCCGCTCATCGAGGCGCGCATCGAGGCGATTGAGGCGCGCGGCGGAAATTCTTTCGGAGAGTTTTCCCTGCCCGAGGCGATCCTGAAATTCCGTCAGGGCGTCGGGCGGTTGATTCGCACGAAGACGGACACCGGCATCATCGTGGTGCTGGACAACCGCATCCTCGCGAAGAAATACGGGCAGGCGTTTCTCGACGCGATTCCGAAGTGTCCGGTGGAAGTGGTGTAATTGGCGAGCACCAATTCTCGCTCACTTGGATGGTGAGGAAAGGAGGTTGAATGAATTTGTTGCAGCCGGATTTCCAAATGCATCAAATCGGTTTGTAACGTCGAACTTGCCGTCTGAATTCGTATCTCGCCATTCCTCGACAAGTATGCCGTGATGAAAGAATTCCCGCAGGGTGACGATATTGATTCCATTCGGCTGCCAGTCCGCTTGTTGAAGCACTCCGTCTTTGAAAGTGTAGGTGGCATCTGGTTTGCCGTTGAAATCAGTGTCCAACTGCATACGAATAGCAACGCCATTCCAGTAGGTCCAAAGCTCATCCGCCTTTCTGTCAAAGTTGTTGTCGAATTCCGAGCCGGTGTGGCGACCATACTCATCGTAATGATGCCATTCATCAAAAACACCATCGAAGTTTCGGTCTTTCGACCACGCGGTGAGGTTTCCATTCTGATAGAGAGAAATCTCATCGACCTTGCCGTCGCTGTTTGTGTCGGCAAGGAATGATTTTGCCCCTCGCCTGGCCACCCACTGATAGAGCAAGCAAAGCAACACCCCGATAATAATTCCTATGGCAAGTTGAGGCAGTGACCATTTTAATAGAGGAGGCGTCTCGGTCGTTACTTTGGAAACAGGAGCGGGTTCGTCCAATGTAGGCTGACTGACAACTACGGAATCGAGCAGCGCTGTGGCGGCGCTTTTATCTGATGACCGGACGAACAATTTCACCCCTTGCACCGCATCCATTGCTGCGAGCATGCCTCCGCAATCGTCAGCAGTCAGCCAGCATTCGATGCCACGGGCTTCCAAATTCGCCTTTGCCAGCGCCGCTGAATTGGGATCACCAAATGATTTCACCTCCACTCCGCTGCGCGGGTTACTTTGATCGCCCTTGACGAAATCGGCTTCCATTTGGATTGCATGAAAGTTAAGCCGCAGTTCCAATTTGTAAAGCCGGATAACGGCTTGTCTTGCGCCGCCGCCCCGCGCACACTCCGCGCATGGCAGAAATTGTTAAATTCGTTCACCACGGCGCGGCGCAGGTCACGCCAAA
>JACRJY010000091.1 GCA_016235585.1 Verrucomicrobiota bacterium
CCGCGCGGCACCGCGCGGGCCGGTGAAGTTGATCCAGAGCAGGCCTTCGGCGGCGGCTGATCCCCGTGACGCCAAGCGAGCCGCGATCCCCCTCACCCCCGCCCTCTCCCCAAGGAGAGGGGGCCGCAATTGGCCGCGCCTGGAAAATCTGTCGCGCCCGGTTTCACCGACCGGCGGCGTGGTTTTCTCTCTCTCCCCAGGGGAGAGGGCGGGGGGGAGGGGGATCGCGGCTCGCTTGGCGTCACGGGGATCAGCCGCCGCCGAAGGCCTGCTCTGGATCAACTTCACCGGCCCGCGCGGTGCCGCGCGGCTTGGTGATGCGAAACTTCGCTGGGAGGTCACGCCCTTCGATGGAGCCAGCGGGCGATTGCCCAAGTTTTCATCGCGGCAGGAATTTTTCGACGCGGACAAGGTGGGGGTGCGGATTTGCCTGCGCCACTGGCAGCCCGGCGACCGGTTCCAGCCCATCGGCATGAAACAACCGGTGAAATTGCAGGATCTCTTCACGAACCTGAAGGTGCCGCGCGTCGCGCGCCATCGCCGCTGGCTGGCGGTCGCGGAATCCGGCGCGATTTTCTGGATGGAGGGGCTGCGGATGGGCGAGCAATTCAAACTCGACAAAACCACCCGCCGCCGGTTGAAATGGCAATGGTGGCGCGGCGTCCGTTCCGAACCAGCCGGCGCGATTGCGCGGCGCGGGACGGTGTGATAGCTTGCGCGGACTTTTACCAACAGACACATGGCTGACGACAAAGACAAATCCGGCGGGAACGGCAAGCCCGACCGCGGTGACGGCGAGTTCAAGGGGCCGCGCTCCTGGGTCATCTGGATCGCCATCGTCGGCGTGATGGTCGGCCTGATCCTGGTGCGCGACCGCATGGAGCCTCAATACACCCAGTTGACGCGCGCGCAGTTCATCAAGCTGTTTGAGGAGGATAAAATCATCCGGGGCACCGTGAGCTACTCGCAGCAGTCGCTGGCACCGGGGCTGAACGAGATCACCGGCGTCTACAAGGAGGACGTGAAGGGCGGCGCACCCGGTGCGACGCGCGAGGTGAAGTTCAAGCTCAAGACGCGCCTGCCGCCCGCGACGGAAGAGAAGCTTTTCGCGTCGGGCAAGTTCGAGGCCGCCGAGCCGAACACGATGCTGATGAACATCCTGCTCGGCCTGCTGCCGTTTGTGCTCATCGCGCTGTTCGTCTATTTCGTGTTCATCCGGCAGCTCAAGATGGCGGGGAAGAGCGCGTTGAGCTTCGGCAAGAGCAAGGCGCGCGTGCTCGCCAAGGACAAAAACAAGACGACCTTCAAGGACGTCGCCGGCATCGAGGAGGCCAAGGATGAAGTTTCGGAACTGGTGGAATTCCTCAAGGACGCGAAGAAGTTTCAAAAGCTCGGCGGACGCATCCCCAAAGGCGTGCTGATGGTCGGCCCGCCCGGCACCGGCAAGACGCTGCTCGCCCGCGCCATCGCTGGCGAGGCGGACGCGAGCTTCTTCAGCATCAGCGGCTCGGACTTCGTGGAAATGTTTGTCGGCGTTGGCGCAAGCCGCGTGCGCGATATGTTAGAGCAGGCGCGCAAGAGCACGCCGTGCCTGGTGTTCATTGATGAAATTGACGCCGTGGGCCGCAGCCGCGGTGTAGGCCTCGGCGGCGGCAACGACGAGCGCGAGCAGACCTTGAACGCGCTGCTCGTCGAGATGGACGGCTTCGACACGCAGGACGGCATCATCATCATCGCGGCCACGAACCGCGCCGACGTGCTCGACCCGGCGCTGCTGCGTCCGGGCCGTTTCGACCGGCGCATCACGGTGAACCTGCCGGACGTGCGCGGACGCGAGGCGATTCTCAAAGTTCACGCGAAGAACGTGAAGCTTGATCCGTCGGCGGATTTGTCCGTCATCGCTCGCGGCACGCCGGGTTATTCCGGCGCGGAACTGGCGAACCTTCTCAACGAAGCCGCGCTGCTCGCCGCCCGCACGAACAAAAAGGCCGTCGGCATGGTGGAATTGAACGAAGCACGTGACAAAGTCCGCTGGGGCCGCGAGCGCCGCAGCCTCGCAATGTCCGACGAGAACAAGAAGCTCACCGCCTGGCACGAGGCCGGCCACGCGCTGGTTAACGTCGTGCTGCCGCACACGCATCCGCTGCACAAGGTGACAATCATCCCGCGCGGACCGGCGCTCGGCTCCACCATGTCGCTGCCGAAAGAGGACATTTTGAATTACAAGCGCAAGGAGATGCTCGACATGATTGCCATGACGATGGCGGGCCGCATCGCCGAGGAACTCGTGGCCGACGACGTCTCCACCGGCGCGGGCGGCGACATTCAGCAGGCCACCAACATGGCGCGCGCGATGGTCACGCAATACGGCATGAGCGACAAGCTCGGCATGGTGCAATACGGCGATGACGACGAGTTTTTCCTGGGCCGCGACATGATGCGCCGCAAGTCCTACAGCGAGCACACCGCGCAGGCCATTGACGAGGAGGTGCGCCGCATCATCACCACCTGCTATCAGGTCGCTAAGGACATCATTGACACCCACCGCGACAAGCTGGAAATCATCGCCAAGGCGCTGCTCGAATACGAATCGCTCGACGGCACGCAGGTCGTGGAAATCGTCCGCACCGGCACCTTCACCCCGCCGCCGCCGGCCCCGCCGGTGGAACCGCCCTCCGGCGCAGTGGCGGCCACGCCGCTGTCTGATGTCCAGAGGCCCGTCCCGCCGAAGCTCGACGGCCTTGGCACCGCCGCGCCCGCGCCGGCCTGACGCGGCGGAGCGCCGTCTCCGAATCGGCACGGGGCCAGCCTTTTTCCATCCCTGCCGGATCGGAGTCCGGCGCTCCGGGGCCCGGCATTCGCCCCGCATCAGGCATCTTCCAACTTCCCACGCGCACGGCCCTTCGCTAGGCTTGCCCGATGATTATTGCGCCCTCGCTCCTCGCCGCGAATTCCGGCCGGTTCGCCCACGAGGCCCGGCGCGCGGAGCGCAGCGGCGCGGAGTGGCTCCACCTCGACATCATGGACGGCCATTTCGTGCCGAACATCTCCTTCGGCCCCGACGTGGTGAAAACGCTCCGGCCGATCGCGCGGAAAATGTTCTTCGACGTTCACCTCATGTGCTCGAAGCCGGAGATTTTGCTGGAGCCGTTCGCCAAGGCCGGCGCGGATGAAATCATCGTCCATGCGGAGCTTGGCGAGGCGCAGGTCACGCCGCTGCTCTGGAAAA
>JACRJY010000092.1 GCA_016235585.1 Verrucomicrobiota bacterium
GCGCTGGCTGCCAGTTGCGGCATGAATGCGAATGCGCTCAAGGTCGCCGTGCATCGGCTGAAGCGGCGCTTTCGCCAGTTGCTGAAGGCGGAGGTCGCCGGCACGCTGGATGACCCCGGCCAAGTCGAGGCGGAGATGCGCGCTTTGTTTGCGGCCTTGGGAAGTTGAAGTGAAGAATCTGGTAACCAATTCACGCCATCACGTCAGGACACGGGCATGAGCGAATCAACTTCGAACTCCTGCCCGAAGTGCGGCGCCGCCCTGCCTTCCGCCGCCACGAAGGGATTGTGCCCGCGCTGTCTCATGGCCGAGGCGATGGTGGCGACGCAGGAGGAAGCCGCCGGGCCGCACGGGACGAAAATTGTTCCCCCGCCGCGTCCCGCGCTGCTGCCCGCCGATCTCGCACCGCACTTTCCGCAGCTCGAAATTCTCGAATGCCTCGGACGCGGCGGCATGGGCGTGGTCTACAAGGCGCGGCAGAAGTCGCTCAACCGCTTCGTCGCGCTCAAGCTGCTCGCGCCGGAACGCGTGCCGGACGCGAAGTTTGCCGAGCGCTTCACGCGCGAGGCCCAAGCCCTCGCCGCCCTGAACCACCCGAGCATCGTCACCATCTACGACTTCGGCCGGACCACCCCGCCCCAGACGCCAGACGCCATCCCCCATCCCTCGTTCTTCTTCCTGCTCATGGAGTTTGTGGATGGTGTGAACCTGCGGCAGGCGATGAAGGCGGGCCGCTTCACGCCCGAGCAGGCGCTGGCCATCGTGCCGCCGGTGTGCGAGGCGCTGCAATACGCGCACGAGCACGGCATCGTCCACCGCGACATCAAGCCGGAGAACCTGCTGCTCGACAAAGACGGCCGCGTGAAGATCGCCGACTTCGGCATCGCGAAGATGCTGGGCGGAGCGGCGACACTCTTGTCGCCTATCGGTTCTCTGGCTGAATCGGGAAAAGATGGAGGAACGACGGCGACAGGAGTGTCGCCGCTCCCGGAACCCACGCTCGCCTCCACCGCCGGCACGCCGCAATACATGGCCCCGGAGCAGAAGGCGCACCGCGCCGCCGACCATCGCGCGGACATCTATTCGCTCGGCGTGGTGCTTTACGAAATGCTCACCGGCGAACTCCCCGCCGACAAACTCCAACCGCCCTCGCGCAAGGTGCAGATTGACGTGCGCCTCGACGAAATCGTCCTCCGCGCGCTGGAGGTGAAGCCGGAACTGCGCTACCAAACGGCGGGGGAATTTCGGACGCAGGTGGAGAACGTCGCCGGCGAGAACATGTATGCGTCCGTTTCAGTGGTGACCACTGACCGGGACCAGTGGCTCGCTCCCGCGATCAGCCTGGTTATCTTCTTCACCGGGCTGGTCGTCGGCATTCCCATTCTCAACTCTCTACCCGTCCGCAAGGGCTCCGCGCATATCTTCCTTGGCCTGCTTCTCTTTTGCGCTGCGCCAATAGTTGGGTTTCGCGTGGCAGGTCTGATGCGCCGATGGCGTTCAGGCCACGAGTTGGCGGCCGGTGCTTCCGCGCACGCGTGGTTGAAGGGTTTCGGCTGGATGGCCTTCATCCTCACGCTCCCCGCCGCCGGGTTTGGGGTTTTCTTTCTCCTCTCGATGCTGGAGGAGCGGAGCGGTTGGAACCCCGCACCTGCCGAGGCGCTCTTCGTGCCGCTGACGTGGTTCGGTTCACTGCTGCTTCCGGTGGCGGGTTGGATGTTGCTGCGCCTGGCAAAGCCCTCCGCCGTTCAGACTGCCGCGCCGCCGCCGGCTGGCGCGCCTGCGGCGGGCAAACCCTGGCAATCCCCAACGTCGGGCTGGGGTCATTTCATCGGTTACCTGTTCGGCCTCACGTTCACCTCTCCGCTGGCGTTCAGGCTGGCCAACCTCTCCGCGACGGGATTCTTCTGCTTCTTCGGCTTTGTGCCGCTGCCGGGATGGAAATGGCTTTTCGGTTTCTCCGGGTTCTTCGGGCTGATCGGGGTGGCGATGATGGTGGAAATGTTTCATCGCGCCCGCCACGCCGGGCCGGACGCGCCGCGCCGCCCGTGGCTCATGGTCTTCATCATCGCCGTTGCGGCCTTCGGTCTGGCGGTGCTCGTCGGCTTCGCCGTGCTGCTGGCAGCATATCAAACCCGGCAGGCCGATGATGAATCCGCGCGCGCGCAGCGACTCCCGGCTGGCATGATCGGCTCGGTGGTCGAGCGGGAAGTTTTCGCCAGCGGCGCTCTGACGAACGCCTCCGCCACCAACGCAACGTGGTCGCCGAAGTTCGCGCCGGACACGCGGCCGAGCTTGGGGCAGATCTCCAACGAGGCGCAGGAATTGCGGTTGCGCGGTCGTTACGAGGAGGCGTTGCAGCGGCACCTGTGGCTCCATCAGCACGCGCTGGAATCCGATCCAAGTTTTTCCGCCGTCCGTCTTTCCTTCTGGCTGGCGGACTGGCTCGAACTCGCGCGGCGTTACCCCAGGGCCAAGCAGGCGCTGCTCGAAATCCGCGACCACAAATCGCGCGAGCTGGCGGCGGGGCGCGGCCACTTCGACCTCTTCATGGACGTGGCCAACATCAATCATTATCTCCAAGACGAAGCCGCCACCCGGACGCTGCTCAAAGCCATCGAGCAGACCGACCCCGCCCTGGCGAAACAGTGCGCACCCGTCATCGCATCGAAACCCTGAATCGCGGAGGGTTGTCCCAAACATTTCCCTGCCCGCGCCGAAGGAAAAACCGCCGGTCCGGGCCGGCGCGCGGACCTGATGGCAGGCCAAACGAACGGACTGCCGCCTACTCCTGCGGATACACCAGCACGCGGTCGTGGACGATGATGACGAGGTCGTTCTTGCCGTCGCCGGTCACGTCGGCGATGACGGCCTCGCGCGGTTCGGGCGCGTCGCCGCGCCGGCTGCGGAAGGTGCGCTCCTCGAAGACCTGCCAGCGGTTCGCGGGCACGAGCTTCTGCGCGGCGGTGAACGACACGATGTCGAGATGGTTCTTCGCCGTTTCGAGGAAGACCAGATCCTTGCGCCCGTCCTGGTTCAAATCGCCGGAGACGACATCCATCAGCCGCCCGTCCTTGATGGGAGTTTCGTAGCTGTCGAGTTCCTTCAACTCCCAAGTCTGCCCGTGGAACGGCTGCCAGGCGACGCCGTTGAGGCCGATGAACGCGACGGTGTTTGGCTTGCCCGCGCCGAGGTTGATGGCCGCGAGGCTGGTGAACTCCGTGACGGGCAGGGGAAGGTTCTTCACGGCCTGCCACACGCCCGCCGCGTCGCGCTCGGAGAGCGTCAGCGCCTTGCGGTCGGCGTCGAGCAGGAAGAGCGACGGCACGCGGTTCGTGCCGTTGACGAGCGGCGCGGCGGCGATGATGCGCGAGGTGGCCGAGGCACCGTTGATCTGCTCCTTCACGGTGAACGTCCACGCAGGCTTGTTCGTGGAATCGCCCGCCGCCGCTCCCGCCGTGAGCACGACGGCGCGGAGGAAATTTTTCTGCGCGAGCAGCAACTCGGCTTTTCCGTCGCCGTCCACGTCGGCAAAGCTCATCCACGGCTGCTCCATGTTGCCGCCGGGTGGGTTCACGTCGGCCTCGGTGAACGCGCCGTCCGCCGTCTGCACGAGCACTTTGATTTTCTCGTAGGGGATGAGCACGATGAGATCGGGGCGTCCGTCCTGATTCACGTCGTGAATGGTCATCGCAACGGGGTTGGCCTTGAAATTCTCGCCCATCTTGTGAACGACAACCTTGCCGTCCGCCGTGTGCAGGCGCAGCGAACGGCGGCCCTCCTGATCGCTGATGACGGCGAGCACGGGCCTGGCGTTCGCGGCGAGCCGGCCCACGGCCATGACGAGCGGCTTGCCCTCGGTGGGCACGAGCGTGGGAAACGGCAGGCGGTTCCCCGCTTCCAGCCGCGTTGCACCGATCTGACGTTCTTCGGGACTCAACAGAAAAAGTTCCGGCTTGCCGTCGCCGTTCCAGTCGGCCACGGCGAGTTCGCTCACGCCGCTGAAGGTCGGGAAAGTTTTCGGCGGCGCGAGCGAGCCATCGGGCTTTTGCAGGAACACCGTCAACTGCCCGCTGGCCGGCTCGGCGACGAGCAGGTCGGGGAGATTGTCGTTGTTCAAATCGGCCCACAAAATTCCCCGGCGATCCTTGTCCGTGCGGTTGAGCGGCAGCACTTGGAACTGCCCCTGCCGGAACGCGCCGGAGAGCGGCTCGGCGGGCTTGGAGGCGAAGTCGGAGATTTGCGCGCGGCCCGAGTTCAGCGCGATGGAGATGACCTCGGTCTTCTTGTCGCCGTCCAGATCGTCCGACCAATACGAGCGGATCGGCGGCAGCGCGAAATGAATCTCCGGCCCGTGCTGGCCTGCCGGGCCTTGCAGCCGGAAGCGGAACGGATTCGCGTTGTCCCAGTTCACCATCAGCAGATCCTGCAGGCCGTCGCCGTTGATGTCCACGCTCTGCGTGGCCTTGATGTTGCCGGAAAATGGAATCTTCACCGGCTCATCGAGCGAACCGGCGGCGTTCTGTGCGAGCAGGTAGAGCTGTGTCTCGCCCACGAGCAGCAAATCCGTGCGCCCGTCGCCGTTCACGTCGCCGGCGATGAGCGCGTTCTGCGTGAGCTGGCCGTCCTCGATGGGCCAGCGCTTGGGCTGGCTCCAGCCGTTGGTGCCGAGGTTGAGCTGCACCACCAGCTCCTTCGGCTCGCCGTAGTAGGCGAGGTCGGGACGGCCGTCGGAGTTCAAGTCCGCGACCGCGAGGCTGGCGATGCGCTTCTCGGACGCGACCGAGTCAATGCGGAACCGTGAATCGGGCGGCAGCTCGTTCAGCTCGCGCTTGCGCGGAACCTTCGTGGTGTCGGCCTGGTTGGTCTTGCCGGTGCGGTTGTGGAGCAGGTTGATTTTCGACCGCTGGTTGTTGATGACGACGATGTCCTTCAATCCGTCACCGTCCAGATCCACCACGTGCAACTGGCCGACCTGCGGATCAATCGGGAAAATCTCCGGCCCGGCGAAGCCGAAGCGATCCACGGGCGGCTCGGCGGCGAAAGTCTTCGCCAGCGGCAGCGCAAGCAGCAGCGTGGCCAGTCCGGCAATTCGGGAGAAATCAAAGTGCGGCATGATGTTTCTTTTGGTCAATTCGGACGGGCCGCACGATGCCAGCGCGGGGCGCGCTTTGCCAGCGCGTTTATTCCCCCAGCAGATGCAGCGCAATCCGCCGGCGGTGCGGCTGGAGCCGGTGCTCCCACACGTAGATGCCCTGCCAGGTGCCAAGCGCCAGCGCGCCGCCCGTGATGGGGATCGAGAGGTTCACCGCCGTCAGCGCGGTGCGTGCGTGCGCGGGCATGTCGTCGTCGCCCTCGCTGGTGTGGCGGAAGAGCGCGTCGCCATCCGGCACGAGCCGCGCGAAGAAGCGCTCCAGATCACGGCGCACTTCGGGATCGGCATTTTCTTGGATCAGCAGCGAGGCCGAGGTGTGGCAGAGATGGAGCGTGGCGAGGCCGGTTTGAAATCCACCTCGGCGGACGAGGGCAGAAACTTCGTCCGTGATTTCGTAGAAGCCGCGCCCGTGCGTGGTGACGGAGAGTTCGTGAACGCCCTGCCGGAGCATTTCAGTTTTCGCCGAACGCCTTTTCCAAATCCGCGTTCTTCGCGTGGCCGCCGGCAAGCGCCTTCTTGTAGTGCCAGCGGGCCAGTTCGATGGAGGCGTTCGGCTTCGCGGAATAAAAGACAGCAAGGTTGTGGTGCGCGCTGGCCATGCCGGGCGCGAGCTGGATGGCCTTGCGGAAGGCCGTCTCCGCCGCGCTGCGGTTGCCCTTCTGGCTCAACACGAGGCCGAGGTAGTTCTGCGTCTCGGCGTGGCGGGGGTTGAGCGCGGCGGCCTGGCTCAAGAGCGACAGCGCGTCGTCCATCTTGTTCTGGCGGAATTTCAGCAGCCCGTAGGTGGACAGGCTGAAGGCGTCGTCCGGATCGCGCGCCAGCGCCTTCTTCAGGTTCGCCTCGGCGGCGTCGAACTTGTTCAACTGCAGTTGCACGGCGGCGAGGTCGGCGAGCGTGATGACGTTGCTGGGGTCGAGGATCAAAATCTCCTGATACCGCGCCTCGGCCTCGTCGAATTTCCGTTCCGCAAACGCCCGTTGCGCCTGGGCCAGCAGCGGCTGCGCGCTCGGCGGCATGGCCTTGGCCAGGGCGGACTCCGCCGCGACCGGCGTGGGCGCGGCGACCTCCTTCGGCTTGAACAGCGCCAGTTCCTCGGCGGAAAATGGAACCTTCTGTGCCGCGAGCACGTCGAGGCGGGCGCGGACCTCCTTCAACTGCCGCGCGAGCGAGGAATCGTCGGCGCCGCGGCCGGTGGGCTTGCCGGCGGCGAGGTTTTTGTTTTCGGCGAGCAGCTTCGTGTTTTCGCGGGCGAGGGCGTCGTGGGCTTTCGTCTTGGCGTCCAGATCGGCGGCCATCTTCTTCAGCTTTTTGGTCAGGTCGCCGGCGGCGAACTGCACCTGCTTGTCCGCCTCCACCTCCAGGTCGCTGATTTCCTTGTCCATCATCTGAATGCGCTTCACCTGCACGAGCGAGCGCTGGCGCTCGTATTTCAAGTCGTCGCGGGCCTTTTCCAGCTCGGCGCTCACGCGGGCGAAGTCCGCCTGCATGATGTCCACCTGCGCCTGCAAAATCTGGGCCTCCTTCGCCACTTCCGACGCGGGCATCGCGGCGGTTTTCGCCTTCGTTTTTGACAATTTGAGGGCGGCCTCCAGCTCGTCGTTGTGCTTCGCCAGCTGCTCGCCGCGGGCGCGCTCGGCCTTGAGTTCGGCGCGGAGCTGTTCGAGCTGGCGCGCGGTCTCGCCCTGGCCGGCGCTCAACTGCTGCACCTGCTTTTCCAAGGCCTGCTTTTCCTTCGCGGACGCGGAATCGAACGGCGCGGCAGCCTGCTTCTCTGTTCCGACTGGTTCGGTGAGCAGCTTCTCCAGCTTCGCATACTGCCGGGAAATCTCCTGGCCCCGTGACCGTTCGGCCTTGAGCTCGGTGCGCGCCTGCTCCAGTTGCCGCGCCGTCTCGTCTTGGCTCGTGCTCAATTTGCCGACCTGCGCCTCCAGCGACTGCTTGTCCTTGGACAGCGACGCGACCACCTTGACCTGCTGGCTCAACTCCGGGTTCGGGTCGTTGAGAAGTCTTTCCAGTTTGACGCCCTGTTTGGCCAGCTCGTCGCGGCGCGCCCGCTCGGCTTGAAGTTCCGCCTTGGTCTGCTTGAGCTGGTTGGCCGGGCTGTTGTCGCCGGTCAGTTCTGCCACTTGCGACTGCAACGCCTGCTTTTCCTTCGCCAGCCTGTCGGCGGCCTCGCGCTGCTGCGCGGTGGACACCTGCAGCAGGTCGCGCTCCTTTTGCAGCGTGCGGACTTGCTCCTCGGCCTTGGCAAACTCGCGCGGGTCGCTCGCGCGCGGCTGGGCGGCGAGCGCCTCCTTGAGCTTGGCCTGGAGCAGGGAATTATCCTGCGCGAGGCGGGCGGACTCGTTCCGCAGGCGGAGAAACTCGCCATCCGCCGTCGGCGTCGGCGCGGCGGGCGCGGGCTTGGATTCAACCTTCGGCGCAGTCTGCGGCGCGGGCGGTGCCTTGGATGGCTGGGCAATCTGCGGGTTCTGCGATTGCAGCGCCTTCAATTTGTCGGCGACGTAGTTGAGGCGGTATTTGACGAGCGCGTCGTTCCAGTTGGGGAACGCGGCCTGCACGCGCTTGAGCTGCGCCTGCGCCTGCTGGTAGCGCTCCCACGCCTGCGCCGCCTGCCCGCGCGACTGCAGCGAGTCGGCCTGCTGGATCAACTGGTAGGCCTCGACGAACTGGTCGTCCGCCGTTTCGGCCCGGAGCGCGCCCGCGAGGGCCAGGGCCGCCGCGACCGTGCAAAGAAAAATTTTCATGCGCCCATGGTAAGCCGCCGCTCCGCCGCTTGGCAATGGATTTGCGGGTGGCGGGCGATGGGGATTTTTAGCCACGGATGAAACACCGATAAAACACGGGCGATGCCTGACCAGACTCCCTCCCGATGCGGGTAGCACTCGCCTCCGGCGGGTTGGGCCGGGCGTCGCGCCCGGCCCTGGGACAGCCGAGCGGGGGCGAACTTCAGATGGGTCGACGAGAACTCGGCGAGGACGCCGAGTTCGACCCGCCAGAGGCGGGTGCTACCCCAGCTTCAACTGGGGGCTTAATGCCTCGCTGCCAGCAGCGAAACCTTCCGCTTTTCCACTTTGCCTGCCGCGCCGCGTCTGCTTTCATCCCGCCATGCCGTCCACGCCGCTCGCCGCCATCATCAAGCAATGCGACCAGTTGCTGCGCCCCGCCGAAATCACCGACTGGGACGGCGCGGTCAACGGCCTGCAGGTCGAGAACTGCGGCTCGGTCACCCGCATCGCCGCCGCCGTGGACGCCAGCCTCGCCACGGTGCGGCTCGCCATCGCCGCGCGCGCGGATTTGCTCATCGTGCATCACGGATTGTTTTGGAGTCCGACGCATCCGTGGACGGGCCGCCGCTACGAATTGCTCCGGCTGCTGCTCGATAACAATCTTGCCGTCTATAGTTCGCACCTGCCACTCGACCTCCACCGCACGCTCGGCAACAACGCGCAGCTCTGCGCGGCGATTGGATTGAAGAAGCTCCGCCCGTTCTTTTTCGAGAAAGGGCGGCACATCGGTTTTCAGCGTGAAGCGAAGATTTCGCGGACGGAACTTTCGCGCCGTCTCGCCCGTGCACTGGGCCGCGCACCGATCCTGCTGCCCGGTGGCCCGGAGATGTGCCGGCGCATCGGCGTCGTCACCGGCGGCGCGGGCGGCGAACTCAAGCTCGCCGCCGCCGAGGGCGTGGACACGTTCATCACCGGCGAGGGGCCGCACTGGACTTTCCCGCTCGCGGAGGAGTTGCGCGTGAACGTGCTCTACGGCGGCCATTACGCCACCGAGACGTTCGGCGTGAAGGCGCTCGCCGCGCATCTCGCGAAAAAATTCCGCGTGCCGTGGATTTTTCTCGACCATCCCTCCGGCCTTTGAAACCAACCCGTTTTTCCCGACACTCCCAACCCCGACCACGATTCACCGCACCCATGAGCTACCAGTTCCCCAAGTCGCAGGCGCTGTTCGAGCGCGCGCAGAAATCCATCGCCGCCGGCGTCAACAGCGGCATTCGCAAGATGGAGCAGCCGGTGCCGCTCTACTTCGAGCGCGGTGCGGGCAGCCGCCTCTGGGACGTGGACGGCAACGAATATATTGATTTTCAAATCGGCCAGGGCGCGCTGCTCTACGGTCACGCGCCGCGCGGCATGGCCGACGCCATCGCGGCGCAGGCGCGGCTCGGCACGCACTGGGCCGCGCAGTCGGAACTCGAAATCGAAGTCGCCGAGCGTCTGCAGCGGATGATTCCGTCCGCCGAGCGCGTGCGTTTGAACAACTCGGCGACGGAAGTCGTGCTTTCCGCGCTGCGCCTCGCGCGCGGCCACACGGGCCGTCCGCTTGTGCTGAAATTTGAGGGCCACTATCACGGCTGGGCCGACGAGGGGTTGGTCGGCTTTGCGCCGTCGCCGGACAAATGGGGAACTGACGACGCGCCCACGCGGCTGCATCCGAGCCAGGGCGTGATTCCCGAGGTGCTGGAGAAATTCGTCGTCGTGCGGTGGAACGATCCGGAGCATCTGCGCCGCCGGGTGGCGGAGTTCAAGGGGCAGATTGCCGCGATCATTTTCGAGCCGGTGCTGTGCAACACCGGTTGCATGGAACCGGTGCCCGGCATGGCCGAGACCATCCGCGAGCTGTGCGACCGCGAGGGGATGCTGATGATTGCGGACGAAACGATCACCGGTTTCCGCTTCGGCGCGGGCGGCGCGCAGAAGTTTTTTGGCTTCACGCCCGACCTCACCGTTCTCGGCAAGGCCGTCGGCGGCGGACTGCCGTTTGCCGCGCTGGCCGGGAAGGAATCCGCGATGAGCAAGATCATCAAAGGCGAGGTCGTCCACGCCGGCACGTTGAATGGCAATCCGCTCTGCCTCGCCGCGAGCAAGTGGTGCCTTGATCAAGTGCTGTCACTGGGCGAGCGCCATCCGCGCGAGATCATCGCGCTCGGCCACGAACTGATGACCGGCCTGCGCGCGCTCGCTGACCGGCACGGTGTTCCGTTGCGACCGCAGGGGCCGGGCCTCGTCTTCCACACCGCGATGCTCAAGCCCGGTGCCGCCGAGGGGCCGGTGCGCGACTATCGCGACTACGTCCGCCGCCACGATGCGCCGCGCTGGGCGCATCTGCGGCGCTGCCTGCTCGAAGAGGGCGTGCGGGCCATCGAGCGCGGCCTGTGGTTCATCAGCCTCGCGCACACGCCGGCGGACGTGCGCGAAGCGTTGCAGCGCGCCGAAAGGGCCTTCGGACGGCACGCCGCTGAATTTGTAGGAGCCGACGTGAGGAGGCTCTAACTTCAGCCGAACAGATAGAGTCTCCTTACGTCGTCTCCTACACCACAAATGAGCAAGCGCATCCTCATCGCCGGGCTGTTTCACGAGACGCACACGTTTCTCGAAGGAACGACGGGGCTGCGCGATTTCCAGGTGATGCGCGGCGCGGAAATGCTCTGTTGCACGGGCGACAGTTCGCCGCTCGGCGGTGTGCTGGAGTCGGCGCAGGAATTCGGCTGGGAGGTTTTGCCGACGGTGGATTTCCGCGCGCAGCCCAGCGCCATCGTCGAGGACGCGGTCTTTGAAATCTTCTGGCGCGAGTTCACGGTGCGCGCCCAACTCGAACTCGCGCGCGGTGTGGACGCCATCTACCTCGTGCTGCACGGGGCAATGGTCACGCAGTCGCTCGACGACGTGGAGGGCGAGCTTCTCGCACGCATCCGCAAGCTGCCGGGCGCGGAGCGGCTGCCAATTTTCGGCGTGTTTGACCTGCACGCGAACTTCACGCAGCGCATGGCCGACGGCGCAAACTGCCTCGTGGCCTACCGCGAGAACCCGCACACCGACGCACGCCAGGCGGCGCAAGACGCCGTCGCGCTGCTGCAACGCGCTTTCGAGACCGGGCAAGTTCCGCGAATGTTCTGGCAGCATCCGCCCGTGATGTGGCCGCCGACGGGCACCGGCACGGCGAGCGACCCGATGCGCGCGCTGGAGCGCACGGCGCGGGCGATGGAAGCCGCGTCGCCAAATCTATTGGCAGTGAATGCCGCCGCCGGATTTTCCTTCGCGGACATTGCGGAGACGGGCGTGAGCTTCAGCATCGCCACCGTCGGGCCGGAAGAAGAAGCACGCGCACGGCTCGGAGAGCTTTGTGAACTCGCGCTGAAATTCAAGGAGCAGGGCAACGTCACCGACTCGCCGGTGGCGGACGTGATGAAGAAAATTCTTCCACTCGCACCCGGCCTCACGGTGCTCGTCGAGCCGTCGGACAATATCGGCGGCGGCGCGCCGGGCGACGGCACGGGTTTGCTGCGCGCGCTGGTGGAGCATCGCGTTCCGAACGCCGCCATCGCCATCAATGATCCGGCGGCGGTGCGTCAGTTCGTTTCACGCGCGCTCGGCGCGAAAGCCACGCTGCCCATCGGCGGCAAGGGCAGCCGGCTTGACGCGGGGCCGTTGACGCTCGAAGTCGAATTGATTTCACGCAGCAACGGCAGGTTCGAGCTGGAGGACAAGCAGAGCCACCTCGCCTCGATGGCCGGCGACCGTTTTGACATGGGGCCGTGCGCGGTGGTGCGGCATGGCGGGCTGACGATTTTGCTCACAAGCCGCAAGACGCCGCCGTTTGATCTTGGCCAGTGGCGCAGCCAGGGCGTCGAGCCGGCGAAGCTCTCGGTCGTCGCCGTGAAGGCCGCCGTGGCGCACCGCCGCGCCTACGATCCCATTGCCGCGCGGATGCTCTGGGTGGACACGCCCGGCCCGTGCACGAGCAACCTGCGCGCGCTGCCGTATCGGAAAGTGCAGCGGCCAATTTTCCCGTTGGACAAATGAACTGACACGAACATGAACAACCCGCTCGTCTCCTATCCGAAAAATCCCGACACGCCCACGTCGCACCTGCCGTTCAGCCCCGCCGTGGTGGTGGGCGACCTCATCTTCGTTTCCGGCCAGGCGTCGGTGGACGCGGCGGGGAAGATCGTCGGCGACACGTTTGAGGGCGAGTTCCGCCGCTCGGTGGAAAACCTGCGGAAGGTGCTTGAAGCCGCCGGCAGCGACCTCGCGCACGTGGTGCAGACGCGCAACTACGTCCGCGATGCCGCCGACGTGCCGCGCTACAACGAACTGTATCGCGAGTATTTTTCCGATCCGTTCCCCGCCCGCACGACCATCACCAACTGCCTGCCGCCGGCGCTGCGCTACGAGATCGAGGCGGTGGCCGTGCGGCGGAAGTGAGGGGGAACCTCCCCGCGCCCCGGACGCGGATTTGCAAGAGGGCGAGGACGCGGGCTGCTCAAACTCTTTTTGCCCGCGAACCACGCCGAACACGCGAAAGGGAAAGCAGGAACTTTGGCGTGATTCGTGTGATTCGCGGGCCATTCCTTGTTTGGTTCAAGCCGGGCATCGTCCGGTTGGATGCGCCCGGCGGTGCCGCGGGTTGAGGTTTCACTTTCGCTTTTCCGCGTCTCTGTTACGCTGCGGGCATCGTGATAACGAATCCGCGCCGCATCTCTTATGCGTTCATCTTCGTGCTGCTGGTCTTTGTGGGCTGGCTGCACCTGGCGACGCCGCTCATCACGGTGCTGTTTTCCTATTTCGTGCTGAAGAGGATTCACCAGTTTGGCCGCAGCAAGGTTTTCACGGCGGTGGTGTTCAGCCTCCTGATGGCGGCGGTTTCCTACAGCATGGTGTTCTTCGTCTTCCGGGCCTACGAGGCGCTGCCGGAACTGATCGAGAAGGCGCTGCCGCTGGTGCTGGGGATTGCCACGGAGCATGGCATCAACCTGCCGTTCAAGGATTACGAGACTTTGCGGGCGACGCTGTTTGATACTCCGCAGGATCTGGCCCGGGCGGGAAGCTTTCTCCGGGTGTCAATCTTTGAGGCCGCCGCGTTCATCATCGGCGTGGTGGCGGCGGTCAGCCTTTTCTTGAGCGGACGGCTGGAGAGTGAACCGCATTTTGCGGAGAACAACCTCTACACGCTCTCGTGGGTCGAAATCACCGAGCGGTTCCGCACGTTCTTCCACAGCTTTTCCACGGTCATGGGGGCGCAACTGATCATCTCCATCATCAACACGACGCTGACCGCGATTTTCATCCTGTGGGTGGATCTGCCTTATCCGCGGGTGACAATCCTGCTCACGTTTTTTTGCGGCCTGCTGCCGATCATCGGCAATGTCATGAGCAACACGGTCATTGTCGGCATTGCGCTGACGGTCTCGCCTCACATGGCGTTGCTGTCGCTCACCTTCCTCGTTGTGCTGCACAAGCTGGAGTATTTTCTCAACAGCAAAATCATCGGCAGCCGCATCAAAAATCCCATGTGGCTCACGCTGCTCGGCCTCATCCTCGGCGAACGGCTCATGGGCATTCCCGGCATGATCCTCGCGCCCGTGGTGCTGCACTACATCAAGGCCGAGGCATCCCGCAACATCCTTACCGCCGAGGAACGGGGCGAAACGCCCGCGCCTTCACCCCCGCCCGCTGCGTGACGACGAAGGAGGCCAGCCAGCTGCTCGCCGCTTTCCGCGCCGGGCGCGAATCGCGCGACGCGGTGCTGCGCGCCTTCCAGGCCGCGCCCTTGGGCGACCTCGGCTTCGCGCAGGTGGACACGCATCGCGCGCTGCGGAAGGGTTTTCCCGATGTGATTTATGGCGCGGGCAAGACCCCGGCGCAGGTCGTCAAAATCGCCGCCAAAATTTACCAGCACGA
>JACRJY010000094.1 GCA_016235585.1 Verrucomicrobiota bacterium
GTCCCGGCCTCGTGCACACTCCACCTCCATGAAACCACTCCGTCCCCTGCCCTGCCTGCTCGCATTCTTCTGCGCCGCATCCGCCTTCGCCGCCAACTACGACCTCGTCATCCGCCACGGGCGCGTCGCCGACGGCACGGGCAACCCCGCCTTCTTCGCCGATGTCGCCGTGAAGGACGGGCGCATCGCCGCGCTCGGCAAAATCTCCGGCACCGCCACGCGCGAACTGGACGCGCGCGGCATGATCGTCGCGCCGGGCTTCATTGATGTCCACACGCACGCCGAGGACATTGATGATTTGCCGAAGGGCGAGAACTTCGTCCGCATGGGCGTCACCACGCTCGTGCTCGGCAACTGCGGCGGCTCGAAGCTCAACGTCGCCGAGTTCTTCCGCAAGCTCGAAGCCCTCACCATCTCGCCGAACGTCGCCACGCTCATCGGCCACGGCACCGTCCGCAGCAGCGTGATGGGCGGCTCCTTCATGCGTCCGCCGACGGACGAGGAGTTGACAAAGATGAAGGCCGCCGTCGAACAGGCGATGAAAGACGGCGCGGTCGGGATGTCCACCGGGCTGATTTATCTGCCGGGCACATTCGCCACGACCGAGGAAATCATCGCGCTGGCGAAGGTCGCCGCCGCGCACGACGGCATTTACGCCAGCCACATGAGGGGCGAGGGCACCACCATCTTCAAATCCCTCGACGAGCTGTTCCGCATCGCGCGCGAGGCGGGCATCCGCGCCGACATTTCGCACATCAAACTCTCCGGCAAGTCCGCCTGGGGCCAGACCGCGAAGGTCATCTCCGCCCTCGAAGCCGCCCGCGCCGAGGGGCTGGACATCACACAGGATCAGTATGTCTATCCCGCGTCGAGCACCGGCATTTCGTCGCGCATCCCGGACTGGGCGCGCGAGGGCGGTGACAAAAAATTCTTCGCCCGCCTCGCCGACCCGGAGCAGAAGGCGAAAATTGTCGCCGACATGAAGAAAACTTTGCATCAGGCCGGCAACGAGAGCCTCGCCTTCGCCGTCATCGCCTCCTACCGGCACGACAAATCCCTCAACGGCCTCAACCTCGTGCAGGCGGCCAAGAAGGTGCGCGGCTCCGATTCCCTCGACGACCAGATTGAACTCATCTTCGACATTCAGAGGAACGGCGGCGCGTCCGGCGTGTTCCACAGCATGAGCGAGGACGACCTCCGACAGTTCGCGCAGCACCCCAACACCATGTTCGCCTCGGACAGCGGCGTGCGGAAGTTCGGCGAGAGCGTCCCCCACCCGCGCGGCTACGGCAACAACGCCCGCGTCCTCGGCGAATACGTCCGCGACCTCAAGCTGATTCGCGTGGAGGACGCCGTGCGCCGCATGAGTTCCCTGCCAGCGACGGCCTACGGCATCAAGGATCGCGGCATCCTCCGCGCGGGCGCTTGGGCGGACGTGGTGGTGTTCGACCCCGCCACGGTGAAAGACCTGGCGACCTTCGACCAGCCGCACCAATACGCCGTCGGCTTCAAGAGCGTGCTCGTGAATGGCGAGGAAGTCGTGCGCGACGACCAGCACACCGGCGCGAAGCCGGGGCGCTGCGTGCGGCATGGGGCGGAGCGGTGATTTGGCAAATGCTTTCCCGTTGAGAAGCCTCCCCACGCCGAGTGGGCTGCTTTCCATAGTTCGTTGAACGTATCCCACGACCCGTGGGACGCTCCTCACGACTCGTGGAAAGCGTTCTTTTTCGAGTGGAAAGCGTTCTAACGCGCTGAAAATGAGGTTTTTAGGCCGGGAGGAGGGAAAAATGACCCGGACGGCAGGTTTAACCCAAGAGAAGTGGTGGATTGGGGATGGGGAATCCCACGGAAGCCACCATTCTGCCGCCCGGATCAAAAGATTTTCCGGTTTATTTTCGTTTGATTGATGGACGACGCGCCGTCGTCTCCGCCCGGCGGATCGTCCTGAAACACCTCGGCGGCGAGCCGGGCGATTTTCGTGGTGGAGACGCGCATCCGCCACTCCTCGCGCAGATGCCCGCCGGGAATGTAATCGTCCCGGAAGTCCACCAGTTCGCTCTCCAGTTCCGCATAGCTGGCCGCCCCGGCCAGGGAGCGGATCAGTTTCCGATCAGCCGAGAAAAATGCCGGGTTCAGGGCGTGCATCAGCCGGGCCGTGACCCGGGACTTGGAAAAGAGGCAGTGCCAGAAGACCACGTCTTCAAACGCCCCGGGCTTGCACCCGAAGTGGCGGCAGCAGCGGTTGTGAAACGTCATGGTTTACCTCGGATTGAATCAATCCTTTATCTGATGGTGAGAGACTGGTTCCGCCGCCGCCGGGTTACACATTGTTTTTTGTCAAAGACGGCCCGTAATTTGCCCGCCTCCCTTCATCCACTGCGGGCTTGCGTTCTCCGGCAGACTTTTCATCTTCACCGCATGAAGTCCTTCCGCGCCGCCCGGGTTTTTCCCGCCTTGATGCTGGGGTTCCTTTTCGTCCACGCCGCCGTGTCCGCCGCGCCGCTCGCGCACGGCGCGAAGGGCATCGTGGCCTCGGTGCATCCGCTCGCCACGCAGGCGGGCGTCAACGCGATGAAGAACGGCGGCAACGCCATTGACGCCGCCGTCGCCACCGCGCTCACGCTCGGCGTGGTGGACGGCCACAACTCCGGCCTCGGCGGCGGGTGCTTCATGCTCATCCGCCGCGCCAACGGCGAGTTCATCGCGCTCGATGGCCGCGAGATGGCCCCGGCGGCGGCCACGCGCGATATGTATCTCCGCAACGGCAAGGGCGAAACGGAATTGAGCCAGACGGGCGCGCTCGCCAGCGGCGTGCCCGGGGCGCTCGCGGTCTATGAGCAGGCGGTGAAGCAATACGGGCGCAAGAAACTCTCCGACCTGCTCCTGCCCGCCGCGAAAATCGCCGAGGGCGGCTTCCCGATTGACGCCGCCTATGCGCGCAAGCTCAAGGCGACGGCGGAGAAGCTGCGGCAGTTCGAGTCGCCGCGCGCGATTTTCTTCAAGCCGGGCGGCTCGCTCCTCGCCGAGGGCGAAACCTTGAAGCAGGCCGACCTGGCGCGGAGCTACCGCAGCATCGCGGAGAACGGGAGCGACTGGTTTTATCGGGGCGCGTTTGCGAAGTCCATCGCCGCATGGATGAAATCGCACGGCGGCATCATGACGGAGGCGGACTTCCGCAACTACGTCGTGAAGCGCCGCGAGCCGCTCGTGACGGAGTATCGCGGCTGCAAGCTCGTGGGCTTCCCGCCGCCCAGCTCCGGCGGCGTCCACGTCGCGCAGATTCTGAACATCCTCGAAAACTTCAATTTGAAATCGCTCACCGCTGCCGGCGAACGGCACCACGTCATCGCCGAGGCGATGAAGCTGGCGTTCGCCGACCGCGCTTTCTGGCTCGGCGACCCGGATTTCGTGAATGTCCCGCGCGGCCTCGCGGACAAGGGCTACTCGCGCGACCTCGCCGTGCGCATCAAGCTGGATCGCGCGATTGAAGTTCCCGCGCACGGCACGCCGCCGGATTCGGACAGGCGCTTCTTCGAGAAACACACGACGCATTTCTCCACCGCCGACGCCGAGGGCAACTGGGTCGCCTGCACCGCGACCATCAACACGTCGTTCGGCTCGAAGGTCATCGTGCCGGGCACGGGAATTCTGCTGAACAACGAGATGGATGACTTCTCCGTCGAGCCAGGCGTGCCGAACGCGTTCAAGCTCGTCGGCGCGGAGGCCAACGCCGTCGCGCCCGGCAAGCGCCCGCTCTCCAGCATGAGTCCGACGATTGTGCTCAAGGACGGCCAGCCCATCCTCTCGCTCGGCGCGGCGGGCGGGCCGACGATCATTTCGCAGACGGTGCTGAACCTCATCGGCGTGCTCGATCTCGGCCTGCCGTTGAACGAGGCGCTGGCCGCGCCGCGCATCCACCAGCAATGGCGGCCCGACGAGCTGCGCGTCGAGAAATCGCTCCCGGCGGACGTGCGCGCGGCTTTGAAAAAGCGCGGCCATAAACTCGACGAGCAGGAAAACATCGGCGCATCGAACGCCGTCGGTCGCAGCGCGGATGGAAAAGGCTTTGTAGGCGCAAGCGAACCGCGCGCAGGCGGCCAGGCGGCGGGATTTTGAGCGCTCCGCTCAATACGCCTTCACCATGCCGCCCTCGACGAGGATGGTCTGGCCGGTGATGTAACTGTTCGCGGGCGAGCCGAGGAAGACCGTCAGCTTCGCAAACTCCTCCGGCACGCCGTAGCGGCCCAGCGGGATGGATTTGAAATTCTCGGCGCGCACCTGCTCGGTGGTTGCGCCGGTTTTTTCCGCGCGGAAGGAATCCAACTGCTCGATGCGATCCGTCTGGATGCGTCCGGGGCCGAGCACGTTGACGAGGATGCCGTCCTTGCCGAGTTCCCCCGCGAGCGTCTTGGCCAGGCCGAGCACGCCCATGCGAAACGTGTTGGAGAGAATCAGATTGTCGAGCGGGCTTTTCACCGACGACGAGGTGTAGTTGACGATGCGCCCGCCGCCGCCCTTCCTCATGTGCGGCAGCACAGCGCGAATCGCGCGGACATAGCTCAACAGGTTCAACTCAAACGCCCGCTGCCACGCCGCATCATCGAACTGGTCGAACGTGCCCGCCGGCGGGCCGCCGCTGTTGTTGACCAGCGTGAACACACCGCCGAACGCGGCGACAGTGCTCTCCACAAGCCGCGCGATGTCGTCCGCCTTCGTCATGTCGGTGACGGTGAACTGCGCCTCGCGGCCCGTGGCGGCCTTGATTTCCGCGACCGCTTTTTGCAGTTCCACTTGGCGGCGCGCGGCGAGCATGACGTTCGCGCCCTCGCGCGCAAATTCGAGCGCGGCGGCCTTGCCGAGTCCGGCGCTCGACGCGCAGACGATGACGGGTTTGCCGGTGAGTTGGAGGTTCATGGGTTCAGTTGTTTAGCCACAGATGAAACACGGAACAAACACGGATTTGGGATATTCTCTTCAACATTTTCTCATCCGTGTTTCATCCGTGTTTCATCCGTGGCTAAAATGTGTGCTGGCTGTGCTTTAGCAGCCGCGACGGGAATTGCCAACAGAATCTGCCGGCTTGCCGCCGGATTTGGCTCTTATTAGGTTCGGCGCGTGAGCCACACCGATTCCAGCGAAGTTCCCACGCTTGACGACATCCGCGCCGCCGCCACGCGCATCGCGCCCCTGGCCCGGCGCACGCCGGTGTTCACGAGCAGCGGCCTCGACCGGCTCTCCGGCGCAAACGCCTTCTTCAAGTGCGAGAATTTCCAGCGCACCGGCTCGTTCAAGATTCGCGGCGCGAGCAACGCCGTGCTCTCGCTCACCGACGAGCAGGCGCGGCGCGGCGTGGTGACGCATTCCTCCGGCAACCACGCCTCGGCGCTCGCGTGCGCCGCGCGGCATCGCAGCATCCGCGCCGACATTGTCATCCCCCACAACGCGCCGCTCTCGAAGCGCGAGACCACCGAGGCGTTCGGCGGCATCGTCCACCTGTGCGAGCCGACGATGGCCGCGCGCAACGCGGCGGTGGAAGCCCTGCTGAAGAAAACCGGCGCGACGCTCGTGCATCCGTATGACAACGCGAGCGTGATTGCCGGGCAGGGAACCGCCACGCTTGAACTGCTCGAAAATTATCCCGATTTGGACATCGTCATCGCGCCTGCCAGCGGCGGTGGATTGCTTTCGGGAACGGCCATCGCGGCGTTGGCGCTCAAGCCAGGCATCCACGTCTTCGGCGCGGAGCCGGAGCGTGCGGACGACACCGCGCGCTCGTTCCGCAGCGGGCGCGTCGAGCCGGTGATTCACCAGGACACCGTCGCCGACGGCCTGCGCGCGACGACCTGCGAGCGGACGCTCGGCATCATCCGGCAGCACGTCACGGATGTGCTGACGGTGAGCGAGGAGGAAATCGTGGCGACGATGAAACTGCTCTGGCGCTATTTGAAAATCGTCATCGAGCCGTCGGCGGCGGTGCCCTTCGCCGTGATTCTGCGGCATCGCGGGCGCTTCGCGGGACGCCGCGTCGGCGTGCTGCTCACCGGCGGCAACCTTGATTTGGACAAACTGCCGTGGCAGACGTGACCGTCACTTCTTAACCGCCGCGACGTGCGCGAGGATGGCGGCGCGCATTTTCTCCACGGCCTTCGGCGTGTTGGTGTGGCCGGCGGCGATGTCGTTGAAAATT
Organism: Verrucomicrobiota bacterium; assembly: GCA_016235585.1. Classification (GTDB taxonomy): domain Bacteria; phylum Verrucomicrobiota; class Verrucomicrobiia; order Limisphaerales; family JACRJY01; genus JACRJY01. The sequence continues at coordinate 6,188 of JACRJY010000094.1, forward strand.
TCCTTTTTGCCCGGCAGGGCATTGTAGGCCGCATACACGCTCGACGGCGGACAGGTCGTGTCAATGAAACCGACGGTGACGATGCCCGCCGCCTTGGTGCGCGTCGCGAAGTTCGCCGCGTCGTAGTAGCGCACGGCCTCGACCACGTTCGGCGGCGGCGTCTCGCCGGTGGCGATGAATTTCGGCCAGCCGTTGATGCGCCGCGCCTTGAAGCCCGTGTGGTCGCAGCCCGCTGGAACGCCGGCGGCGATGAAAGTCACGCGCGCGTCCAGCCCGGCGGCGACGATGGATTGAAAACCACCCTGGCTGCTGCCGTGGACAACCACGGTGCGGCCATCCCACTCCGGCTGCGCCGTGAGGAAGTCGAGCGCGCGCACGAGCCGCAGGAACATCCCGCGAAAATAAACGGTGTCGCGCGACTCGCGGCCACGCGTGCGGTAGTCCTTCAACTCACCGGCCGCGAGGTCGGTGTAAAACTGCTTGGGCCGCCCGTTCGGGATGCCGTGCGCGTTGATGTCCAGCGCGAGAAAATTTCTGGCCGCCCAGCCCGTCACGGCCGCGAGGCTGGAGCTTTGCACGCCCGCGCCGTGAACGGTGAGGATGACGGGCAGGCTCTTCGGCTTCGCGCCGACGGGCCGCGCGAAGTAGCCGCTCACCGGTGCGCCGAGGGAATCCGCCTGGAGGTCGAACACCTCGACCACGTTGGTGGGCGATTTCTCCGGCGTGAGGCGCGCGTTGACGGGCACGGCGGCGAGCTGCTTTTTCTGCGCCGCCCAGAAGGTGTCGAAGTCTTCCGGCGGCGGCAGGCCCGGCTTGATTTGCGCCGGGTCAATGCCCGCGCCGCCAAGGGCGACGAGATTGGATTTCCCCGGTGTGATGAAGGTGACGCGGCACTGGAGAAAACCTGGTTCATCCAGCTTGCCGGTGAGCGTCGCGGTGCCCGCGCGCAATTGAGCCTTGCCGGTCTGCGTGGGCGGAACACCGTCTTTGGAAATGATCCACGAGACCGCCGCCGCGTCCACCGGCTGCCCGGCGAGCGTCAGCGTCACCGTGAACGCGACCGTCTCGCCGCGCTGGTAAAGTGCGTCGGCACGGTCGGCGGTGACTTTCAGGACGTAATTGGTGGAGGGCTGCGCTGCCTGCGCGCTGGCGGCGAAAGCCAGCCCCGTCACGAGAACAAGAAACAACCGGCGGGAAAAAGGAAATGTCATGCGCGGATTTGATTCGGTTCGCCACATGGTTGGCAAGCGCATTTCGAGTTTCAAACAAGCAAGGCTTGGGTAACGCCTGCAATTTGCCGACCTGCGGAGCGCCGAGCATTACTCGGCCCGGTAACAACCCGAATTTCGAAGTTGGGGGAGCACACCCGCACCGGGTGTGGCTGGATGCGCCCTCGCATCCAGCCCGGTGACGCGCGAAGCCATCACGAATGTTCGAATCGCTTCGGTGCGCCCGGGTTTTCCGCGAGGGCGCAGAAAACAACACGCGAGGCGCGTGCGCTCCCGGCTGAAATCGGAATTCGGGATTACACAGCCTGCCCATCCGTGCCGAGCAATGCTCGGCGCTCCAAATTGAGCCACTACCAGGCTTGCCCGGCGCTGGCAGGCTTCGTTAGATTCTACAGCCATGAAACCTGTCCGTTTGATTGCCAGCTTGATTCTCGCCCTGTTTATCCCGGCACTGAACGCCGCCGACAAACCAAACTTCATCGTCATCAACATTGACGACCTCGGCTACGCGGACATCGGCCCCTTCGGCTCGAAGCTCAACCGCACGCCCAACCTCGACCGCATGGCGCGTGAGGGGCGCAAGCTCACGTGCTTCTACGCCGCGCCGGTCTGCTCGCCGTCGCGCTCGGCGTTGATGACCGGCTGCTATCCCAAGCGCGTGCTGCCGATTCCCGGCGTGCTTTTTCCCGCCGGCGCGGTCGGGCTGAATCCCGCCGAGCGCACGGTGGCGGAACTGTTGAAGGAGGCCGGCTACGCGACGGCGTGCATCGGCAAGTGGCATCTCGGTGATCAACCGGAGTTTCTGCCGACGGCGCAGGGCTTCGATTATTACCTCGGCATCCCCTACTCGAACGACATGGGGCCCGGCGAAGAAGGATCGAAGAGCAACCTCGGCGACAAGCTGCCCGATGCGAGGCTCTCCGCGCTCACCGGCAACGACGAGTCCGGCCTCAAGGGCGCGAGCCAGCCGCCGCTGCCGCTCGTGGAGAATGGAAAAGTGATCGCGCGCGTGGGGCCGGACGAGCAGCAGGGGATCGTGGAGCGTTACACCACGGCCGCGGTGAAGTTCATCAGGTCCAGCAAGGACAGGCCGTTCTTCCTCTACCTGCCACACAACGCCGTCCACTTCCCGATCTATCCGGGCAAAAAGTGGGCGGGCAAATCCCCCAACGGCTACTACAGCGACTGGGTGGAGGAAGTGGACTGGAGCGTGGGCCAGGTGCTCGACACGCTGCGCACGCTCAAGCTCGACACGAAGACGCTCGTGATCTTCACCTCCGACAACGGCGGCACCGCTCGCGCGGTGAACGCGCCGTTGCGCGGCAACAAAGGCTCGACGTGGGAAGGCGGGATGCGCGTGCCGACCATCGCCTGGTGGCCGGGGAAAATTCCCGCCGGCACGAGCACGGATGAAATCACCGGGATGTTGGACATCCTGCCGACCTTCGCGAAGCTCGGCGGCGGCAAGGTGCCCACCGACCGCAAGCTTGATGGCCTGGACATTTCGCCCGTGCTGCTCGGCGAGGCGGGTGCGAAGGGCCACGAGGTTTTCCACTACTTCCGCGGCTTCAAGCTGGAGGCCATCCGCAGCGGCCCGTGGAAATTGCACTTCGGCGTCGGTGCCGGAGTGCCCGCGAAAAACGCCAAGGACGCGAAGAAGAAGGGAACGCAAAAAGCCGCGCCGAAGGCGAACCCCAGCGCCCCGCCCGCCAGCCTGCAACTCTTCAACCTCGATTCCGACCTCGGCGAGTCGCTGAACGTCGCCGCCGCGAATCCCGACGTGGTGAAGAAACTCCGCGCCCTCGCTGATGCGATGAAGGACGACCTCGGCCTTGACGGCATCGGCCCCGGCTGCCGTCCGCTCGGCCGCGTGGCGAATCCCCAGCCACTCATCGGCAAGGATGGCGCGGTGCGTGCCGACGCAGTGGGAAAGCAGAAACGGTTGCCATGAAGCGACGTTACGGACGAGGAATTGCGCCTAATCTGAATGTAGCCCGGCTCTCAATCATCTACTTACTCCATGACGCACAATTACGTTTCCCGGCGGGCCTTCCTCCAAACGTTCGCCGCCGCGTCGGCAGTGCCTGCTCTTATCGCCGCGCCCGCGCCGTTCCGACTGCGCTACCTCCTTTCCTCCGCGATGTATGGCGAGATGCCGTTGGACGTGATCCTGCCCGAGGTCGCGAAGACGGGCAGCGAGGCCATTGACATCTGGTGCAAGGTCCACGGCAACCAGCGCGAGCAGATCACCGAGATGGGCGATGACGCCTTCGCCGCATTGCTCAGGCAGCACAAGGTGAAGCTCGGCGTGAGCACGCGCTATCCGCTCGGGCCGACCGGCCTCGCGGACGAGATGACGTGGATGAAAAAGTTCGGCGGCGGCATCATCGTGACCGGGAGCAAGGGGCCGAGGGAGCCGGCGGGCGAGGCGGCGAAGACGGCGATGAAGGCGTTCCTTGAAACGATGAAGCCGCACGTCGCAAAAGCCGAGGAGAACGGCGTGACCATCGCGCTCGAAAACCACGACAAGCAACTGCTCTACCATCCCGACTCGCTGCGTTACTTCGCCGAGTTCAACAAGTCGAAGCACCTCGGCGTCGCGTTCGCGTTGCATCACCTGCACCAGTGGGCGGAGCAGATTCCTGCGCTCATCCGCGACCTCGGGCCGCGGCAGATTCCGTTCATCTACTTTCAGGAACACTCCGAAGGCATCCGCGTCAAGGTGGCGAAAGAGATCGAGATGAAGCAGATGCCCGGCTTCGGCGGCGGACTCGACTACCGGCCCATCGTGAAGGCGCTGCGCAACATCAACTACGGCGGCTACGTGGAAATCTTCATGCACCCGACGCCGCGCGGCATTCCCATCCTGCCGACGGTTCCGGAGATCACCGCCGCCATCATCAAGTCGCGGGCTTACGTGGAGAAATGCCTGAAGGAGACCGCGAAGTAATGAAATCCGAGTTCAGAAGGCCGGCAAAAAAATGTGCGGCAAAAATGGCCGGTCTATTTTTGCCGGCCTTCCGGGGCAGACGCGGGGCGGTGATTGCTGTGCTCGCGTTTGCGCTGGCACCGTCGCTCCACGCCGAACCGCTCATCGTCGCCTTCGACCGCTTCCACGCCGCGCAGCCGACGGCGGAGGGCGGTCGGTTGCTCTACAACGAACTCGGCTGCGCGAACTGCCACGGCGGCGACACCGGCATCCCGACGCGACGCGGGCCGGTGCTGACCGACGTCACGGCGCGCGTGCAGCCCGACTGGCTGAAAAAGTTTCTCGCGAATCCCGCCGCCGCCCGCGCTGGCACGACGATGCCGCATGTCCTGCCGGCGAATGACCCGCAGGCAGTGGAAGCGGTGGCTCATTATCTCGGCTCGTTGCGGAAGGCGCCAATCTCCAAGAAACAGATTCGCGTGGTGAATTTCGAGCGCGGCCGGGAACTCTTCCACACCATCGGCTGCGTCGCGTGCCACGAGCCGGATGCCGAGTTTCAACCGCCCGAGGGCAAGCCCGCCGCAACGGATTTCACCCATCGCTCCGTGGCCCACGCAAAGCTCGACGAGAAATACGCGCTGACTTCCCTTGCGGACTTTTTGCGCGACCCGTTGAAGGTGCGCCCCGATGCGCGCATGCCGCGCTTCACGCTGGCGGAGGAGGACGTCGCCGATCTCGCGGCCTACTTGCTCAACTTCAAGGAGAGCTACGGTGTGAACGCGCCGGGTCTGAAAGCCTTCAAGGTGGATCCGGCGCTTGCCGCGCGTGGTCGCGCGCTCGTCACGGCAGCGCGCTGCGCGGCGTGTCACGATTTGCCGAAGGACGTGGCGGCGAAAACGATGCCGCTAAAAGGCGGGAGCGGCGGATGTCTTGAAAATTCTTCAGTGCCCGGTCTGCCGCGCTACGAACTCTCCGCGCCGCAGCAGGACGCGCTGAAACTTTTCCTCGCACAGCGCAATCAACCTGCGACGCCCGCGCAAGTTGCCACCCTCACACTCGAAGCCTTGAACTGCATGGCCTGCCATGACCGCAACGGACGCGGCGGCCCCGACCTCGTGCGCAAGGCGTATTTCCAAGGCGATCACAATCTCGGCGACACGGGCCGTTATCCGCCGCCGCTGACGGACGTTGGGCGCAAGCTGCGGCCCGCCTGGCTGCCGAAGGTGCTCACTGGCGAAGCGCGCGTGCGGCCCTATTTGAAAACGCAGATGCCGCTCTACGGCGCGGCCACGACGAATCTCCCCGCGCTGCTCGCGAAGGTGGACGTAAAGGAAAGGAAGCCGCTGCCGCCTGGCGACGTCGAGGCCGGGCGCAAGTTGCTCGGCGCGGCGGGCGGGTTGAGTTGCATCACGTGCCATCGCTGGGGCGCGCGGCCGTCGCTCGGCATTCAGGGATTCGACTTGAGCAATCTGTATCAACGCATTCAGCCGACGTGGTTGCAGGAGTATCTTATCAATCCTGCGGGGTATCGCGCCGGCACGCTCATGCCGTCGTTCTGGCCCGAGGGCAAGGCGGCGAACATGGAAATTCTCGGCGGCGACACCGCGAGGCAGATCGCCGCCATCTACGAGTTCGCCAAAAGCGGCAAGGGCGAGCCGGAGGGTTATCCCGCCACGGCCAGCGGACAGTTTGAACTCGTGCCGAAAGAGCATCCCATCGTGCAGCGGACGTTCATGGAAGGCGTGGGCACGCACACGATTCTGGTGGGCTTTCCCGAGGGCGTGCATCTCGCCTACGACGGCGAGCACGCGCGGCCCGTGCTCGCGTGGCGCGGAAAATTTTTCGACGCCTACTCGACGTGGTTCTCGCGCTTCGCGCCGTTCGAGAAACCGCTCGGCGAGTCCGTGGTGAAATGGCCCGCGGCTTCGCCCGGCGATCCGCCGGTGCGCTTCGAGGGCTACCGTCTCGATGCGAAGCGCGTGCCGACATTTCTCTTCACCGTGGAAGGCGTGCGTGTTGAGGAACGCTTCGAGCCGGCGGAAAATGGATTGCGGCGCTCGCTCAAGTGGGACGCGGCGAAGTTGAAGGATCTTTCCATCGCGCATCCCGACGGCGTGACTGTCGCGGAAGATTCCGGCAGCGCGCCCGGCAAACGCAGCTTTACCTACGTGTGGAAATGAAACTTACGAACAGTTCGCAAAAGCCTGGCCGCGCGAGGCCCCTCTCATTAGCACCGGGCTTCAGCCCGGTGTATGGGCGAACAACCGGGCCTTCAGCCGTTTCAACGGCTTTGGGGTCACGCGAGGAAGCCGCTAAAGCGGCTGCGAAGTTCGATATGCGCCCTGTCACCGGGCTGAAGCCCGGTGCTAATGAGAGGTTCGGAATGCGCGCGATCAGTTTCAGAAAGTTCTTTTTCACTGCGCTGGGTTGCACCTTTTTCTTTGCATTCAGCGCCATCGCCGCGGATTCCGCTTACGAGATTCTCAACCTCCTCACCGCCAACTCGCCCTCGGCTTCGCGCAGCGCGGATTGGAAACCCGGCGAGGGCATCGCGCTTGAAGTCAGCGGCATGGATTTCACCGCCGATGGCAAACTCGCCGTGGCCGTGCGCAAGGGCGAGGTGTGGTTGATTGACGGCATGCTCGGCGGTTCGCCGGACAAGGTGACTTACAAGTTGTTCGCCTCCGGCCTGCACGAACCGCTCGGCGTGCTGCGCGATGGCGACAGCCTGCTCGTCTCGCAACGCACCGAGGTCACGCGCCTGCGCGACACCGATGGCGACGGCGTTGCGGACGAATACCTCACCACGGCGCGCGGCTGGAATGTCTCCGGCGCGTATCACGGCTACACCTACGGCCCGAAGCGCGACGGCCAGGGAAATCTGTGGGTCGCGCTCAATCTCGACATGGGCGACCACGCGAACAACAAGACCGGCTGGCGCGGCTGGGGCGGCATCGTGACGAAGAGCGGCGACTTCCAGCCGATGGCCGCCGGCATGAGATCGCCCTGCGGCCTCGGCGCGAATCTCGCGGGCGACATGTTCTGCGTGGACCAGCAGGGCACGTGGATCATGGCGACGCCGATTTATCACCTGCGGCGCGGCGTTTTTTTTCTGAACCAGGAAGGCATCGGCTCGCAGGACTTGCCCGGCTCACCGTTGAAACTTCCCGCGAAACTTCCGAACAAGGTGCCGTATCCCGAGGCCGTGCGCGCGGTGCCGCCGATGCGTCCGCCCGCCGTGTGGCTGCCCTACACGAAGATGGGCCGCAGCGGCACCGACCTCGCCGTGTGCAACGCGGGCGGGAAGTTCGGCCCGTTCGACGGCCAGATGTTCGTCGCGGAATTCACCGATGCGAAGGTCAGCCGCGTGTTCATGGAAAAAGTGGACGGCGAATATCAGGGCGCGGCGTTTCCGTTTCTCGCGGGCTTCGCGTCGGGCCTGGTGCGGCTGCAATTCGCACCCGACGGGAGCCTGATGGTCGGGATGACGAGCCGCGGCTGGACGTCGCTCGGCACGAAATCCTACGGACTCCAGCGCGTGAAGTGGAACGGCACCACGCCCTTCGCCATCCACGAAATGCGCGCGCGCCCGGACGGCTTCGAACTCACCTTCACGCAGCCCGTGGATGCCAAGGCCGCCGGCAATCCTGAGTCCTACTCGATGAGCAGCTACACCTATCTTTACTCGTCGGCCTACGGCAGCGATGAGATCGAAACGAAACCCGTGAAGATTGTCAGCGCGACCATGGCGAAGGATGGCCGCAGCGTGCGACTGAAAGCCGAGGGCTTGCGCGAATTGTTCGTCCACGAGCTGCACGCGGACGGCGTGCGCTCCGCGAGCGGCGCGAAGCTCGACCACGCGCTGGCGTGTTACACTTTGAATCGCATCCCAAAAAAATAACCGGAGCAACGCCATGAAACGCAGCAAGGACCGCATTCTCACCACGCACGTCGGCAGCCTCGCGCGGCCGGGCAATGTGCTCGAACTGCTTTGGGCCAAGGAGCGGCGGGAAGCCTACGACCCGCAAACCTTCGAGTCGTCCGTGCGCGACGCGGTGGCGGGCATCGTCGAGCGGCAGACCAAGCTCGGCATTGACATCGTCAACGACGGCGAGCAGAGCAAGTCGAGTTTCCTCACCTACATCGCCGAGCGGTTGACCGGCTTCAGCCCGAGCGAAAAGCAGGGCGAGGATTTGTGGGTCGAGTCGCGCGAGACGCTGGCGTTCCCGGAATTTTACGACGCGCACCGCAAGGCGCGCGAAGGACTCGTCGCGAAACCCGTGAAGCTCGTCTGCACCGGGCCGGTGACTTACTGCGGCCACGCCGCGCTCCAGCGCGACATCGCAAACGTGAAGGCCGCCGCTGCGAAGTCCGGCGCGGAGGAGGTTTTCATGACCGCCGTCTCGCCTTCGGACGTCGAGGGGCAGCAGCCGAACCAGTTTTACAAGTCCGCCGAGGATTATCTCCGCGCCATCGCCGACGCGATGCACGAGGAATACCAGGCCATCGTGGACGCCGGCATCATCCTGCAAATTGATGACCCGCGCCTGCTCACCTACTACATCAGCCGGCCCGACCTCACGGTGGCCGACTGCCGCAAGTGGGCCGAACTGCGCGTCGAGGCGCTGAACCACGCGCTGCGCGGCATCCCGGCCGACCGCGTGCGCTTTCACACCTGCTACGGCATCAACATCGGCCCGCGCGTCCACGAGATGAACCTTGGCGACATCGTGGACATCATGCTTCGCGTCAACGCCGGAGCGTATCTTTTCGAGGCCGCCAACCCGCGCCACGAGCACGAGTGGACCGTGTGGCAGCGCGTGAAGGTTCCCGAGGGAAAAATCCTCGTGCCCGGCGTCATCTCGCACTCCACGCCGCTCGTCGAGCATCCCGAACTCATCGCGCAACGCCTCGTCCGCTACGCCAAAATCGTCGGCCGCGAAAATGTGATGGGCGGAGCGGACTGCGGTTTCGCGTCCTTCGCGGCGAAGGAACAGGAGATTCATCCATCCATCGTCTGGGCCAAGTTCCAGAACCTCGCCGAAGGCGCGCGGCTGGCGTCGAAGGAGCTGTGGTGAGGACAACGGCGACGCCGGCACCGCCTGCCGAACCGCACCGGGCACGACCGGCGGGTTGTCTCCTCAAGGCGCTTCGAGGTCTTCCTCTTTGCGCCCGGCGATGATGTCCCGATGCTCCTTCCTCGGCGGGTCGCGGAAGAAGATGAGGAACAGCACCAGCACCGCCGCCGCGCCCCACGCGGGATAAATCCAGATGCCGTGCCAGTCGTGGGCGATGGTGCCCACAGGAATCGTTGGAAGTGAATCGACCGCGATCCGAATATCGAAGGTCAGAAATTTGAAAGATAGATAGTTGCCGTATGTGTGGAGTGATTGGCTAACGCCCGCCAGCGTGCTGCCGACGAAGTTGCCCACGCCCCACAGGATGAAGGCGATGAAGCCCTGCGCCGCGCCGCGGATGCGCTCGTTGGCCTCGTCGTCCACGTAGAGCTGGCCGGCGATGAACAGGAAGTCGTAGCACACGCCGTGCAGCAGGATGGCGGCGAAGATCAGCGGCGTGGCCAGCCCGGTCTGGTTCACGCTGCCGGCGAGCAGGAAGTAGCGCGCCACCCACGCGAGGATGCCGATGAAGATCGTCTTCTTGTAGCCGAGCGTTCGCAGCATGAACGGCAGCAGGATCAGGAACACGACATCCGACACCTGCGCCGCCGACATCTTGGCCGCCGTGTAGCTCCAGCCCAGCTCGGTGACATACATGTTCATGTTCACAAAGTAAAAGTAGAGCGGGATGCAGATGAGGAACATGCACACGATGAAGATCGCGAACGCCGGCTTCTTCAGCAGCGCGAGCGCGTCGAGGCCGAGAATCTCGCCGAGGCTCACGTTCGCGCCGGTCTTCTTCGGCGGCGTGTGCGGCAGCGTGAGCGAGAAAAGCCCCAGCGCGATGGACACCCCGCCGGCAAGGTAGAACTGCACCGCCGACTGCTCGCCCTTGAAGCCCAGGCTCAACGTGACCCCGCCCGCGATCCAGCCCACGGCCGAGAGCGTCTTGACCAGCGGATAATCGCGCCGGGCGTCCGCGAGATGGGTCAGGGCGAGGGAGTTGCCCAGCGCGAGCGTGGGCACATACGTGGCGCAGTAGGCGATCAGCATCGGATAGAACGCGCCGAACGTCGTCAGGCTCGGCAGCACGAACATCAGCCCGCCGCCGAGGATGCCGAGGAAGGCCAGCAGCTTCTCCGAGGCGAAGTAGCGGTCGGCGATCAGGCCCACGAAGAACGGCGAGATCATCGCGCCAATCGCAAACGCCCCGTAGGCCAGCCCGATCTGCCCGCCCTCGAAGTGCAGCGTCTTGCCGAGATACGTGGCCATGCTCACATACCACGCGCCCCAGATGAAGTATTGGAGGAAGTTGAAGGACGCGAGCTTGATTTTGAGCGCAGTTTGCATGGCTGAATGCGGTGGAATTCGCGCCGACGCTACGCCATCCGCCTGGGCGCGGGAAGTAAAACCTTTGCCAAAAAACGCCCGGCCTTCCGCCGGGCCTCACGGTTGAATGAACCAAATGCGCCTCCTTGCCATCGTGCTGCTGGCCGGTTGCTTTCCCGGCGGCGGACTGCTTGACACCCCGGCGGCGGAGCCGTCGCCGCGCATCGCCGCCGCCCTGAAGACGGCGCAGGACGCGGCGCAGCCGGAGAGGGATCGCGTGAACGCCGTCCGCCGCCTTGGGCGCGGGGACTACGACACCGTGTCCGCCACGCTCTTTCAGCTGCTCGCGCCGGCGCAGCCCGACCCGCTGCGCATCGAGGCCGTCCGCGCCTTGGAGGAGCTGGCCCAGCCGCGCGCCGTCGCACCGCTGCTCCACGGCTGGACGAACTGCTCCGCGCCCATCAAGCAGCAGGTGCTGCACTCCCTCACCAGCCACCGCGAGCTCGCCGGGGAATTCGTCGCCCAGCTCGAGCGCGGCACGCTGCCCCTCGCCGAGGTGGACGCCGGCGCGCGCCAGCGCCTTGCGGTTTTCCCCGATGAAGCCATCGCCGCGAAGGCCGCAAAGATTTTTGAGCGCCAGCCTTACCTCGACGCCCGCGCCGCACTGCAGCGCTTCAGACCCGCGCTCGCTCTCAAGGGCGACGCTGCGCGCGGCAAGGAAGTCTTCAAGGAGCGCACCTGCGTGAACTGCCACCGCATTGGTGACGAGGGCCACTTCGTCGGCGCGGATTTGTTCACCATCAAGGACATGGCCCGCGACGAACTGCTCCAGCAAATCGTCGCGCCCAACCTCTTTTTCATGCCGACGTTTCAGGCGTTCGTCGCCGAGACGCCCGACGGGGAATTGCTCGAGGGCGTCGTCGCCGGCACGACCGAGACCACCGTGACCATCCGGCAGGCGCTGGGCATTGACCGCGTGTTCAACAAGACCAGCCTCAAGCGGCTCAAAGGCCTGAACGTCTCGCTCATGCCGGAAGGACTCCTCGAAGGTCTCGCTCCGCAGCAAGTGGCCGACCTGCTGGAATTCATCCGCAGCCTGCGCGGGTTTTGAGGAACGGCGGAAGCGGAACGCCGCTCCCTCGCCAAACCATTCTTTGGCCACGGATGAAACACGGAACAAACACGGACAGATTCAGGCATCCGTGTTTAACCGAACCCATGCAGTGGAACGGGGAGCGCGTGGCGTCTCGCCCGCTGTTTTCGGCGTCCCGCCGAAAACTTCCCCGCGCCCGCCAGACGCACCGTTTGGTGGGCTGTGGGTTCGCCTCAAACCCGTCGGCGGGACGCCGACGGGGGCGACCGGGACGGTCGCGCTCCCCGTTTCAACGGCATGGATTCGGCTTAATCGGTGTTCCATCTGTGGCCCCCTGATTTATTCGCCGGTGAAGTTCGCCCGCGCCACGCGGAGCACATTCTCACCGAGAATCTTTCGGATGACCGCGTCGCTGTGGCCGCGCTGCACCATGCCGACGGTGTAGAGCGGCCAGTTCGTCCACGCGAGGCTCTGCTCGGCGTGCGGCTTGGGGCGGTAATCATCGGCGGGCCAGAGATGTTCCCAGCGCGCGCCGGCGGCGGAGACGGGCGAGGAGCCGTCCTTGCGCTTCGGGACTTTGGCCCGCTCGGTCTCGTCGTTGCGCGAGGTGTAGGAGATGTCCGGGCCGATGGCCACGTGGTCCGCGCCAAACTTCTTCACCGCGTAATCAATGTGGTCGAGAAACGCGCCGAGGTCGCCGTTCGCGCCGAGGAAGCGCGGGATGCAGCAGATGCCAATCAGCCCGCCGGTGTCGCAGATGGCCTTCACCGTCTCGTCGGGCTTGCCGCGAAAATGTTTGTAGAGTCCGGCGCAGGTCGTGTGGCTGGCGACCATCGGCTTCTGCGAGGCCTTCGCCGCTTCGAGGCTCGTGCGCCAGCCGGAGTGCGCCACGTCCAC
>JACRJY010000096.1 GCA_016235585.1 Verrucomicrobiota bacterium
GGCACCACCGTGCTGAATCCCGTGAACCGCTATGACCGCGAGACGTTCAAATATGTGACCTCGCAGCAGGCGCTGGAACTCTTGCGGCGCAAGCTTGTGTGATGGTGGGGCGCCCCACTACGCGATTATCTCAAAACTCTCAATTCAGAAGGACGAGCTACGCGAGTCCCAGACTTCCGACACGGCAAAAAGATTGGGACTCGCGTAGCTCGTCCTTCCGAGTGGTGAAAATGGCCTGGATCAAAACAAAAACCCGCCGGCCAGCGCCGGCGGGTCTTTGCCTGGGTTGAAATCAAATCACGCCCCGGCGTCGCCGATGGCCTCGACCGGGCAGCCTTCCTTGGCTTCCTTGCACTGGGTTTCTTCTTCCGGCGATTCCGGCTGCTTTTTCACGTAGGAATAGCCGCCATCGTCGTTGCGGGTGAAATTTTCCGGGGCCGTCTCGCGGCAGAGGTCGCAGTCAATGCACTGATTGTCCACGAAGAATTTGCCCGGCACGTTTTCAGGATACTTGTTTGCAATGTCCGCCATAAATTTTCTTTTTTGGTTTTAACGCCCGGCAATAATCCAGCGGCCCGGTGAAATATCAAGCCCCTTTTCGCCCGCCATTTTTTCGCCCGTTCAACCCGCCGTCAATTCCAGCATCGCCTTGCGGAACGCCTCGACCGCATCCTCCTGAAAGCCGATGAAATAGACCTTTTCCAAACCCGCCTTGGCCGAGACGAAGCGCGCCGCCTCGCGCACGCCCACGCGCGCCGCCTCGTCCAGCGGATAGCCGAAGTTGCCGGTCGAAATGGCGGGGAACGCGATGCTCTTCAAACCGCTGTCGAGCGCGAGCTGCAGGCTGTTGCGATAGCACGCCGTCAACGTCTCCGGCTCGCCCGCGTCGCCGCCCTTCCAGACCGGCCCGGCGGTGTGGATGACGTGCCGGGCAAAAAGACCGTGGCCCTTGGTGATCTTGGCCTGGCCGCGCTCGATGCCGCCGAGCGTGCGGCACTCCGCCACGAGGCCCGGCCCGGCGGCGGCAAAGATGATTCCCTCCAGCCCGCTGCCGCCCTGCAACGTGCTGCTGGCGGGGCTGACAATGGCGTCCACCGGCAGCTTGGCGAGATCGCCCTGGAGCAGTTCGAGATTCCCGCCCGCGCCGGTCTCAATGACCATGAGCGGCACGATGGCCTGCGCCGTGACGGGCGCAGGCGCGGGCTCCGGCGTCTTGGCCTCCGGCTCCGGCGCGGCGGCGCGGCTGGATTCCAACTCGGCAATCAGCGCGGCGACGTGCGCGGCAGTCTCGGCCTCGACGGCGGCGACCTTGCGGCGGTGCTCCTCGTAAATCTTCTGAAACTTGGCGGATAAACGGCCCATAAATTACCTCGTGCGGTTCAGGCGAATCTTCGTTTGTTTGTTCAAATGTCCGGCTGCGTTGGCGCGCAGCCTAGCCGAACGCCCCCGCCCCCGCCACTCTTTTTCCGCCGCCGCAAAATGATCACCGCGTGCCCATGCCGACGCTCTGCACGGTCTGGAAGAGCTTGCCCTCGGTCTTGATGCTCGGCGCGATGATGATCTCCGTCTCCTGAAACTCGCGGATGTTCGCCGCGCCCACGTTGCCCATGCAGGTTGTGATCGCGCCGACGAGATTCTGCGAGCCGTCGTCCACCGTCGCGGGGCCGAAGAGAATCTGCTGGAGCGAGCCGGTGACGCCGACCTTGATGCGCGTGCCGCGCGGGAGGTTCGCGTGCGGCGTGGCCATGCCCCAGTGGTTGCCGCGCCCCGGCGCTTCCTTCGCGCGGGCGAAGGCGCTGCCGACCATCACGGCGTCGCTGCCGCAGGCCAGCGCCTTGCAGACATCGCCGCCCTTGCTCATGCCGCCGTCGGTGATGATGGGGACATACTTGCCGGTCTGTTTATGAAAATAATCCCGCGCTGCCGCGCAGTCCACGGTGGCGGTGACCTGCGGCACGCCGAGGCCCAACACGCCGCGGCTGGTGCAGGCCGCGCCGGGACCAACGCCGACGAGCACGCCGGCCACGCCGCATTCCATGAGTTCGATGGTGACTTTGTAGGTCACGGCGTTGCCGATGAGGACGGGAATTTTCATCTCCTTGCAAAACGCGGCGAGCGGCAGCGATTTGTATTGCGTGGAAATGTGCCGGACGGTGGAGACGGTCGACTGAACGATGAACAAATCCGCGCCCGCATCCTGCGCGATGCGGCCAAACTCCTCGGCCTTCTGCGGGATGGAACTGACGGCGGCGAGCACGCCGGCCTTCTTCAATTCCTTGATGCGCTTGGAAATCAACTTGGGTTTGATCGGCTCCAAGTAGGCCTTCTGGATCAACTCGGTGACTTGTTCCTTGTCGGCCTTGGTGATGTTGTCGAGCACCTCGGCGGGGTCGTCGTAGCGCGTCTGGATGCCTTCGAGGTTGATGACGCCAAGGCCGCCGAGCCTGCCCATCTCTATGCAGAACTTCACATCGGTCACGCCGTCCATGGCGCTGGCGAAGATGGGGATGGTGAGCTTGATGGCGGAGCCGTCGGGCTTCGGAATCTGGAAGCTGGTGTCCACCTCGGCGGGGTTGATGGTGACTTCGCCGGGCACCAAGGCGATTTCATCGAAGCCGTAGGTGACGCGGGCTTTCCGGTTGCGACCAATCCACATTCCCATAATTTTTCTCGCTCTCTGAATTAAAAAGGATTGGGCGGAACAGCCCGCTCA
>JACRJY010000095.1 GCA_016235585.1 Verrucomicrobiota bacterium
CGCGTGTCCGTCTCGCCGTTTGCGCCGCGCCAGCCGCTCGCGGCGGACGCGATGCGTGCGATTCAGGACGCGCTGAAGAAGAATTCCGCCGACGCAAAAACTCTGGTTGCCGAAACTTACCTGACCAGCACGGGCTTCGATTCCGATGCGCTGGCGGCCTACAAGAAGACTTTCACCAAACTCCTCGAATGCCGCGACGGCAAGGCGTGGACGATGGTCACGAAATCCACCGAGCCGATGACGATTCGCGTGCTGGCGCGCGGCAACTGGATGGATGACAGCGGCGCGGTGGTGTCGCCCGCCTCGCCCGCGTTCCTGCCGGGCGACCTCAAGAGCACGCCAGAGAAGCGGCGCACACGGCTGGATTTCGCGAAATGGCTTTGCTCGAACGAAAATCCGCTCACCAGCCGCGCGGTGATGAACCGGTTGTGGAAGCAGTTTTTCGGCAATGGCATTTCCGCCGTAGTGGACGACCTCGGCGCGCAGGGCGAGCCGCCGTCGCATCCTGAACTGCTCGATTGGCTGGCGAGCGAGTTTCGCGACGGCTGGGATTTCAAGCGCATGGTCAGGACCATCGTGACGAGCGCGACCTACCGGCAGAGTTCGAGCCTGCGCCCGGAGTTGAAGGACATTGACCCGAACAACCGCCTGCTCGCGTCGCAGAATCCGCGTCGGCTCGACGCCGAGTTTGTGCGCGACAACGCGCTGTTCATCGCCGGCCTGCTGAACCTCGACGACCTCGGCGGGCCGAGCGTGAAGCCGTATCAGCCGGCGGACTACTACGCGAACCTCCAGTTCCCGAACCGCGACTACTTTGCCGACACGGACGACCGCCAGTGGCGGCGCGGCCTCTACATGCACTGGCAGCGGACGTTCCTCCACCCGATGCTCGCGAACTTCGACGCACCGCCGCGCGACGAGTGCACCGCCAACCGCACGGCGTCGAACACGCCGCAGCAGGCGCTCACACTGCTGAACGATCCGAGTTTCGTCGAAGCCGCGCGCGTTTTCGCGGCGAAGCTCCTCGCCAGCCCGGCGAAGTCCGACGAGGCGCGGATTGACCTCGCACTCCAGCACGCGGTCGCCCGGTCAGCGAAGGCGAAGGAGAAAGAGTCGTTGAAGAAATTCATCGCCGAACAACGCGCACAGTTCCGTTCGGGTGCAGCGGATGCGGACAAACTATTGAAGGTAGGCCTCGCGCCGCAGTCCGCCTTGCAAGACCGCGCGGAGCTGGCCGCGTGGACTTCACTGTGCCGCGTGGTGCTGAACTTGCAGGAAACCATCACGCGCTATTGAGCCATGAACACGACATTTGATCCCACCACCCACGCCCTCTCGGTCAACCGCCGCACGTTCCTCACGCGCTCGGCCTACGGACTCGGCGGCGCGGCCTTTGCGGCGCTGCTCGACCCGAAACTGTTCGGCACGGCACACGCGGCGAGTTATCCCGGCGTCGTCACCAAGCCGCATTTCAAAGTGCGCGCCAAGCGGGTGATTTTCCTCTGCATGGCGGGCGGGCCGTCGCACTTGGAGACGTTTGACTGGAAGCCGGAGCTGAAGGCGCTCGACGGCAAGCCGTTTCCCGAATCGTTCACCAAGGGGCAGCAGCTCGCCCAGTTGCAGGGCGCGGAACTCAAGGCGCGCGGGCCGATTGCGGAATTTCACAAGCACGGCAAAGGCGGCGTGGAGATTTCCGATCTGTTCCCGCACATCGCCAGCGTCGCGGACGAGCTGTGCGTCATCCGCTCGATGCAGACCGAGCAGATCAACCACGACACCGCGCACGCCTTCATGAACACCGGCTCGATCATCAAGGGCCGCCCCAGCATGGGCTCGTGGCTTCTCTACGGCCTCGGCGCGGAGACGGACAACCTTCCCGGTTTCATCGTGCTCACTTCGCAGGGCAAGACCGGCCAGCAGCCCGTGAGCGCGCGGCAGTGGTCGAGCGGCGTGCTGCCGAGCAAGTTTCAGGGGATTCTTTTTCAGTCCAAGGGCGACGCAGTGCATTACATCGGCAACCCCGACGGCGTCTGCCAGAGCACGCAGCGGCAGGTGGTCGAGGAAATCAACCGGCTCAACGGCATTCTTGCCGAAGACCGCGTTGACCCGGAGATCGCCACGCGCATCGCGCAATACGAACTCGCGTTCAAGATGCAATCCTCCGTTCCCGATTTGAGCGACTTCAGCAAAGAGCCGAAGGAGATGCTCGAACTGTATGGTGTAAAGGAGCCGGGCGACGGCAGCTTCGCGTCGAACTGCCTCCTTGCCCGCCGGCTCGCCGAGCGCGGCGTGCGGATGATCCAGCTTTATCACCGCGCGTGGGATCATCACACCGGCCTCGTTGAGGGCATGAAGGCCGGCGCGGAGAACGTGGATCAGGCGACCGCCGCGCTCATCAAGGATCTCAAGCAGCGCGGGATGCTCGACGACACGCTCATCCTGTGGGGCGGCGAGTTTGGCCGCACGCCGATGGGCCAGGGCACGGGCCGCGACCATCACATTCTCGCGTTCAACGTCTTTCTCGCCGGTGGCGGCGTGAAGGGCGGCACCACTTACGGCGCGACCGACGAACTCGGCTATCGCTCCGTCGAAAATGTCGTCCACGTCCACGATCTCCACGCGACGATGCTGCATCTGCTCGGCATTGACCACAAGCGGCTCACGACGAAGTTTCAGGGGCTGGACGTGCGGCTCACGGGCGTGGCGGGAAACTTGGTGAAGGGAATTATTGCCTGACGAGTTGGTGTTGGGAGAGTTGATTTCGTCGCCGCAGAAGAACATCCTCCGGCACATGAAATCCATCGCTACACTAATTCTTGGACTGGCCCTGTCCGTCCACCCGCTCTTCGCCGCCGGCAGTCCCGCCAAGACGAAAGTCCTCGTCATCACCGGCGGACACGCGTTCGAGCAGGAGCCGTTCTTCAAAATCTTCCGCGACAACACGAACATCGCCTTCACCGCCGCCGCGCATGACAAGACCAGTGCCACCGCTTGGGAAAGCGCGGACGTGTCCGCGAGCGATGTTGTTGTGCTCTACGATATGCCGATGAACATCACTGACGCGCAGAAGGCGCGGTTCCTTGCGCTGTTTGACAAGGGCACCGGCCTCGTTGTGCTGCATCACGCGCTGGTGTCGTTTCAGGACTGGCCGGGTTACGAGCGCATCATCGGCGGGCGCTACCCCAAGCCGCCGAAGGGCCAGCCGCAAGTCACCGACCAGATCGGCTACCAGCACGATGTGGATTTTCAAATCGTCATCGCGGATAGGCAGCATCCCATCACCAAAGGGCTGAAGGATTTTCCCATTCACGATGAAATCTACTGGGGCTTCCGCACCGGCGCGGACGCGCATCCGCTGCTGACCACGTCGCACGAGAAAAGCGGCAAGCCGCTCATGTGGACGCGCACGGAGAAGAAATCACGCGTGGTTTTTCTCCAGCTCGGCCACGACCATTCCGCCTACGAAAACCCGAACTACCGCACACTGGTCGCCCGCGCCATCCAGTGGGCCGCGCCGCAGCCGGGCGGGAAAAAGTAAGCGGGGTGCCGAACCCGAACTTCGGAACTTCGGAATTGCGCTTTGCGTCGCCAGGGCTACCTTGACCCGCCATGATTTTGGAATTCACCAAGATGAACGGCGCGGGCAACGACTTCGTCCTCATGGACAACCGCGCCGGCCAGGTTCACCTCACGCGCGACCAGATTGTGCGTCTGTGCGACCGCCATCGCGGCGTCGGCGCGGATGGTTTGATGATGCTCGTGCCGTGCAAATCGGGCAAGGCGGACTGGGCGTGGGATTTTTACAACAGCGACGGCAGCCGCGCCGAGATGTGCGGCAACGGCGCGCGGTGCTTCGCCCGCTATATCCAGCGGCTCACCGGCGCGGGCGGCAGGCTCACGTTTGAGACCGTCGCCGGCGTCATCGCCGCGCAGTTCGACGGCGAGCGTGTCACCGTCAATCTCACCGCGCCGCACAGCTTGAAATTGAATGAATCCGTGCCGCTCTCGACGGGCGCGCAGGCGATTCACTCGCTCAACACCGGCGTGCCGCACGCCGTGCTCTTTGTGCCGGACGCGGACAAGGCGATGGTGCAGTCGCTCGGCCATGAAATCCGTTTCCACCCGCACTTCGCGCCGAAGGGAACCAACGTGAACTTCGTGCAGGTGCTTGGCCCGAACCGCATCCGCGTCCGCACCTACGAGCGCGGCGTGGAGGGCGAGACGCTGGCCTGCGGCACGGGCGTCAGCGCGTCGGCGCTCATCGCGTCACGCGTCCATGGCTTCACCTCGCCCGTCACGGTGCAGGTGCAGGGCGGCGATATGTTGCAGGTGAGCTTTGCGGAGAACGGCGGCAATTTCACCGAAGTGCGCCTGAATGGTCCGGCGGACTTTGCCTTCGAGGGGCGAATCAACCTCTGATTCGCCAAAAAGCTGTTGTCGCCCACCGCGTTTCTCGGCAAGCTCGCCGCCCTTATGCAGCAGGTAAATCTTGGCATCATCGGCGGCGGCACCGTGGGCAGCGGCGTGGTTCACGCGTTCCAGCACAACGGCGGCCTGCTCGCCTCGCGCATCGGTGTGAAGCTCGCGCTCCACAAGGTCGCGGTGAAGGCGCTCGATGAGCTGCGCCCGTATCCGATCCCGGCGAACCTGCTCTCTACCGACTGGCAGAGCGTGGTGAATGATCCGCAGGTGGATGTCATCGCCGAGCTGGCCGGCGGCACGACCATCGCGCGCACGATGATTCTCACCGCGCTCAAGCTCGGCAAACCGGTCGTCACGGCGAACAAGGCGCTGCTCTCCGCGCATGGCGAGGAACTTTTCGCGGCGGCGCAAAATCACGGCACGAATCTTTACTACGAGGCGAGCGTCTGCGGCGGCATTCCGATCATCAAG
>JACRJY010000097.1 GCA_016235585.1 Verrucomicrobiota bacterium
ATGCCGCCCATCGGCGCTTTTCCCGCAAGTAAAATCTTGAACTCCGCCGCGCGACGGCGACGATTCCGGCTTCATGCAACCGACGAACAACCTGCACGTGCGCGAGATTGTCCGGCTCCAGCCGCCGGCGGCGGTGAAGGCCGCAGCCCCGGAGAGCGCGGCGGCCACGCGCACCGTCGTCGAGGGGCGCGAGACCGTGCGCCGCATCCTCGCCAAGGAAGACCCGCGCCTGCTCGTGGTCATCGGGCCGTGCTCGATTCATGACCCGCAGGCCGCGCTCGAATACGCCACGCGCCTCAACCGCCTGCGGCAGGAGCTCGCCGCGCGGCTGTTCATCGTCATGCGCGTGTATTTTGAAAAACCGCGCACGACCATCGGCTGGAAGGGGCTGATCAACGACCCGCACATGGACGGCTCGTATGACATCGAACTGGGCCTGCGCCGCGCGCGGAAGCTGCTGCTCGAAGTCGCCGACATGGGCCTGCCCGCCGCGACGGAGTTTCTCGATCCCATCGTGCCGCAATACATCGCCGACCTCGTCACGTGGGCGGCGATTGGCGCGCGCACGACCGAATCGCAGACGCACCGCGAGATGGCCAGCGGGCTGTCCATGCCCATCGGTTACAAGAACGCCACGGACGGCAGTTTGCAGATCGCCATTGACGCGATGCAGTCCGCGCGCACGCCGCACAGTTTTCTGGGCATTGATCAGGACGGCGCGACGAGCATCATCCGCACGGCGGGAAATCCCTTCGGCCACGTGGTGCTGCGCGGCGGGCGGGTGCGGACGAACTTTGACCCCGAAAGCATCGCCGAGGCGTGCGCGCAGCTCCGCAAACACAGTTTGCCCGAAGCGCTGATGGTGGATTGCAGCCACGCCAACTCGGCCAAGCAGCACGCCAAGCAGGAGGAGGTCTGGCAGAGCCTCATCGCCCAGCGCGCCGCCGGCAACGACGCGATCATCGGTGCGATGGTCGAGAGCCATCTGCACGAGGGCAGCCAGCCGATTCCCAAAGACCTCACGCTGCTCCGTCACGGCGTTTCCGTGACCGACGCGTGCATCGGCTGGGAAACCACCGAGCGGATGCTGCGGCACGGGTTTGAAAAGCTGGCGGTGAAGTGAAGCGGGCATTTCCGATTGGCGATTTACGATTTACGTCCGGCCGCCGATGCCCAAGGCGCTCGTAAATCGTGGATCGCCTATCGGAAACTGAAAACCAGTTCCCGCCGTCGCGCATGAAAACGATTGGTTTCGGCGAAATCCTCTGGGATTGCCTGCCGCACGGGAATTTTCTCGGCGGCGCGCCGTTCAACGTCGCCCATCACCTCCAGCAGCTCGGCGCGGAGCCGGTCGTGGTCTCCGCCGTAGGGCGTGATGAATTTGGGCGCGAGGCGCTCACCCGCATTCGCGCCCGCGGCATCGCGACGAGTGAAATCACCGAACACCCTGGACTGCCGACCGGCACGGTGAACGTGCAACTTGATGCACGCGGCAACGCCAGCTACGTCTTCACCGATCCGGCGGCGTGGGATCGAATCAATGCCAGCGAAGATTTGTTGGGCGACGTTTCGGAAGTGAAGGCCGTGGTGTTCGGCTCGCTCGCGCTGCGGCATGAGTTCAACCGCGCGTCGCTTGACGCCCTGCTCGCGCCGCGCGGGCCGCTGAAAGTTTTCGACGTGAACCTGCGCCCGCCCTACGACGATGCGCCGCTCGTCCTCGCCCTCACGCGCCGGGTGGACGTGCTCAAGCTCAACGACGGCGAACTGGCGAAGCTCACCGGCGAAAACCCATCCTCGCTCGCCGATGAACCGGCGCTCATCCACGTGGCGCGCCAACTCGCGACCGCCGCCGGCTGCCGGAGCATCTGCGTGACGCGTGGCGAGCGCGGCGCGCTGTGGCTGCGGGGGGATGTGGTTCACACCGCCGCCGCGCCGCGCGTGACAGTGCGCGACACCATCGGCGCGGGCGACGCGTTCACGGCGGCATTGACGCTGGGCCTGGTGAATGGAGAGGCGCGGCGAAGTCCGCAGAACTTGCTGGCCCGCGCCTGCCGGCTGGGGGCGTTTGTCGCGAGCTGCGACGGGGCGCAGCCGGAATATGACGCGGAGAAAGTGCTGGCAGGCGCTGCCTGACCGGTTTTCACCCGCGCCGCCCGCCGCCTGAAGGCGGGACACCAAACCTCGCCGCCTGCCGCACGCGTTCGAGGATGACCTCGGCGAGGCCCGGCTCCGTGCCGACGCCGGCGGCATACCACACGCGCTTGCCGTGCTTTTCCGTGGGGTTGCGCCACGTCGGCTGGCCGGCGCGGAAGCGCTCCTTCACAATTTTCTCTGGCTCGCCGAGCAGCACGGGGATGTCCTCGTAGGAATGCAGGCCGTCGCTGATGAAGAACGGCACCATGACGATGTTTTTTGCCTGCGCGACGTGGTAGCAGCCGCCGATGCGCGGCTCCTCCTCCATGAACGCGGCGTGGACTTCGGCGTAGATTTTTTTCGTGCGGATCAATTCCACCTGCGCCTCGATGGCCTTGCGGGAATTCTCGTTGTTGCCCGTGCCGTGGCCGGCGATGAACAGCGCGGTGTTCGCTGGCGCCGGTGCGGACGGAAACGGATGCGCCTCCACCACCTGCCGGGCGCGGGCGAGAATGACCTCGGTCATCCGCGCGTGCGTGCCGACCGGGTCGCAGTAGTAAAGCGTCTGCGCGCCGCGCGGCTGGACGCGCGGGAAATCAGTCTGGCCGTCCGGGCAGAGGCCGAATTCGCGCGGGATGACCTGCTGCGTGAAGTAGCCCTCGCTGATGAACAGCGGCACGATGAACACGCGGCGCGCGAACACGCCGCGCAGCACCCCGGCGAAACCCGGCTCCTGCTTCCAAAAGCATTCCAGCACCTGGGCGAAGATTCCCCGGCGGCGCAGCTCGTCGGCGTGCTGGTAGGTGGGCGCGGCGGAGTCGGCGTTGAGCGTCGAGCCGTGTCCCGCCAGCACCAAGGCGGCGTCGGGAAAGGTGTCGTTCGGCACGCGCAAGTTTTAGCCGATGGCCGCCGTGGCGGCAAGCGGCGGACGTGTTTGGGAGTGTTTTCCCCGGTGCTGGCGGCCGGAAGGCCTGCGACAGTCATCACAACTCATTGGCATTCAGGAAGATGTTTTGATTTACACTTCCCGCCGCTCCTGTAACCTCGTTCGCACCCGTGGCGTCTGCCCACGATGTCGGCATAACGCCGGCGAACAACAACAAACAAAAGCACAAATGAAAAAACTGTTAGCAATCGCGCTGGGCGTCGCCTGCATCACCGCCCTCTCCGTCAATGCCGCCGAGAAGAAGGAGCAGACCCCCGAGCAGAAGGCCGAAGCGAAGAAGAAGATGCTCGAGAAGTATGACACGAACAAGGACGGCAAGCTCGATGACGCCGAGAAGGAAGCCATGAAGAAGGACGCCAAGGGCAAGGGCAAGAAGAAGAAGGACTAACCTTCCCACTCATTTCGGAGCGCAAGCTCCGCAAGCAACTGCGTCCCGCCGCGAGGCGGGGCGCAGTTTTTCATTTCAATAGACCACCACGAAATTCCCGTCCGGCTGCGCGAACGCCGTCGCCAGGCCCCACGCCGGCACGCCGTCGCGCGCGCCTTTTTCCGCCGTGGGCTTCCCGCCCGCGTCGAAGAGCTGCCACGCGAGGCGACCGCCGCGCTTCCAGCCCGTGCCTTCCGTCCATGCCAGCAGCACCTCGCCGCGCGGGTTGCCGGCGATGACGGGGTGCTTGCGCTGGCCGGCTCCTTCCGGGGTGAACCGCGTTTTCAATTCCGGCCTGGTTGAATCCAGCAATGCCCCGCTTACCTGGCCCGCCGTCTCCCACGCCGCGAGCACGCCGGATTTGGCCAGCGTCAGGGAAGAACTGCTCATCGGACACTGGCCGATTTTCCACGGGTCGCTCGCGGCCACCTGGAACGTCTGCCCGCCGTCCCGCGACAGCAGCAACTGCTCGTCGCGCACCAGCCCGCTTTTTGCAAGCCGGTAGAGAACCGCCACCGTTCCGCCCGGCCCGGCGAAGGCTTTCACCCCGCAGCACGGGCACACGCCGCTCGTGGCCGGGTTGATCTGCCGCTCGCGCAAAAAGGTTTTCCCCTCGTCGGCAGACTTCGCCAGAAACACACCGCGCCCCTCCTCGCCGCGCGCGCCGTCTGGCACCCGGCCGTGCCAGACGACAAAGACGTTGCCCGCGTCGTCCGCGCCGACGGAACTGCCGCCGTCCAATCCGTAGGCGAAGGTGATGATGTTGCGCTCCGGCTCGAAGGCCGTGCCGGCGTCGTTGAGCCGCGCGTGAAACAGCGGGGCCTTCTCGTTGCTCACGCCAAGGGTTTTGGCGCTGCCGTTCCAGACCACGTGGACGCGGCCATTTTTACCGAGGGCAAGCTGCGCCCCGCGGATGGTGCCGGCGGCGATGGCGCTGCCGCGCTGG
This sequence comes from Verrucomicrobiota bacterium, assembly GCA_016235585.1. Classification (GTDB taxonomy): domain Bacteria; phylum Verrucomicrobiota; class Verrucomicrobiia; order Limisphaerales; family JACRJY01; genus JACRJY01. The sequence goes on from JACRJY010000097.1 coordinate 4,453, forward strand.
CGGTTGACTTGGATCGGTTTCGCCCAGGCGTCCGAGCCGGCGGCGGCGCGGGTGTAAAAAACATCACCGCCCATTTCCGGCCCGGCGTGATAGATCAGATGCACCGTGCCATCGGCACCCGCCACGGCCTGCGGCTGGAGGCCGCCGTTGGGCGTGCGGAGCAGCTTCACCGGCGGCGTGACGGCGGCGGAAAGAGACGCCGGGAGGAAAATTGCCAGACACAGCAGGGAGACAAATTTCGGCTTCATGGTCGCGCAGAGTTTCAGCCTTTGACCAATTTGCCCGCCGCTTTGTTCGAGGGTTTCAACGCGGATTCGCACCGCGCCCAAGGCGCGAACGACTGCCCGGCTGTCCCTCGAGTTGCGCCGCCCACCGTCAACGGTGAAACAGCGATTTCACTCCGTCGCCGCCTTGAGCATCCGCATGAACTCGCGCATGAGCACCGAGTTGTCCATCCACACGCGGGCGCTGACGAGGTTGCCGTCAATCACGTAGGGCCGGTCCACGTAGGTCGCGCCGCCCTGCTCCACGTCGAGCTTGCACTTGGCGACCGTCGTGAGCGTGCGTCCCGCGATGACGCCGGCGGCGGTGAGGATTTCAATGCCGTGGCAGACCATTGCCACCGGCTTGTTCGCCGCGAAAAAGTGGCGCGTGATGCGGAGCAGGTCTTTGTCGTAGCGCAGATATTCCGGGGCGCGTCCGCCGGAGATGAACAGGCCGCAATACTCCTCCGGCTTCACGTCCTTGAAGGCCACTGTGGCGCGGATGTGGTAGGCGGAGCTTTCGCGGGTGATGTCCCACTTCGGCGCGCCGGGCGCGGTGGGCGGAACCTCGTGCAGCACGCCGTGGTAGAGGCGCGCCTCCGGCCCGGCGACAACGGCCTCGAAGCCGTCCTCCGGCAGGCGGAACATGGGATACATCGTGTCCATCACCTCGGTGGCGTCGCCGATGGGGATGAGGACTTTTTTGGACGAGGAACGGGCGGATGATTTTTTTGCCATGCGGTTTTTCTAGTGAAGTTCTTTCGGAAACGCAAAGAGGAACTTTGAAATTTCAGCGGCGGTTGCCGGCCAAAGCCGCCCGATGGGAAAAAAAGCCCCCGGCGAACCGGGGGCTTGGTGAAAGTGCGGATGAAACTTACTTCGCGCCCTGATCAATCCACGCGCGGACGAGGGCGACCTGATCCTTGGTCAGCGCAGGATATTTGTCGCGCTTGTCGGTGGGCGGCATCTCCATGTCCTTCACGAGGTCGGCGGCCTGGTGGACAAGGGCGCTCTTGGCACTGTTGCCCGGCACGACAGACTTTCCCTCTTTGCCGCCCTTGAGGATGTTGTCCTTGGTCTCCATGCTGTATTTGCCCTTGGGCTTCTCGCCGCTGTGGCACTTCACGCAGGATTTCTCAAAGAGCGGCTTGATGTCCTTGTCGTAGGTCACGCCGGTCTTTTTGGCGGTCGGCGGGAGTTTGGAGGCGTCGCCGAGTTCGAGGTCGGCGAAAGCCGCCACGGCAAACGCGGTGGAGATTCCGAGGGTGAGGAGGAGTTTTGTGTTCATAGTTTATGTTTGTCCAAAATTGTAGTGCTTCAGACTTTTTTTGCCAGTCAAAGATTCACTTCACCTGTTTGACCTTCTGCCATTTCCTGGACTTGCCGGAGGCGAGCACGGCGTCCACAACGTAATCGGTCGCAAGGCCGTCCTTGAAGTCGGGCTTCGCGCCCTTGCCGCTTTCGAGGCCCTGGATGAACTCCACCATCGCGTGGACGAAGCTGTGCTCGTAGCCAAGCTGGAGACCCGGCACCCACCACTTGCCGCAGTAGGGATGGTCGCCGTCGCTGACGTGGACGCTCTTCCAGCCGCGCTCCTGGCTTTCGTCGCTGTAATCAAAAATTTGCAGGCGGTGCAGGTCGTGCAAGTCCCACTTGAGGCTCATGTTCGCGCCGTTGATTTCGAAGGTGTAGAGCGCCTTGTGGCCGCGGGCGTAGCGGGTGGACTCGAAAAGGCCGAGCGAACCGTTGTTGAAGTGGCACATGAACGAGCAGGCGTCGTCAATGCTCACTTTCTCGACCTTGCCGGTCAGGTTGTGCTTGCGTTCCTTGACGAACGTTTCGGTCATCGCGGTCACGTCCTTGATGCCGCCGTTGAGCCAGAGCGCAGTGTCAATGCAGTGCGCGAGCAAATCGCCCGTGACGCCGGAGCCGGCGACCTTGGCGTCGAGCCGCCAGAGGCCGGTGCCGCCCTGCGGGAGGTCGGCGTTGATGGTCCAGTCCTGGAGGAAATTTGCACGGTAGTGATAAATCCTGCCGAGCTTTCCAGAATCAATGAGGTTCTTCGCGAGCACGACGGCCGGGCAGCGGCGGTAGTTATACCAGACCATGTTCGCGACGCCGGCCTTCTTGATGGCCTTGAGCATTTCCTCGGCCTCCTTGCCGTTCAACCCGAGTGGCTTCTCGCAGAGAATCATCTTGCCGGCCTTGGCGGCGGCGATGGCCTGCTCGTGGTGGAGATTGTTCGGCGTGGCGATGTCAATGACATCAATGTCATCGCGCGCGATCATCTTGCGCCAGTCGGTCTCGACGGACTTGTAGCCCCAGCGCGCGGCGAACTCCTTCACCTTCGCCTCGTCGCGGCCGCACACGGCCTGCGGGATGACCTCGTAACTGGAGGGGAAGAAGTGGTTGACCTGATGGAAGGCGTTGCTGTGGGCGCGGCCCATGAAGCTGTAGCCGATGAGTCCGATGCGGAGTTGGTTCTTTGGCATAGAGGGTTAGTTATTTAATGAATCTTTGAAGTCGTTTTAGCTACTGATTCTATTTCTTGCGCCTCGCAAGACAAGGCTCGAAACGGCTCTTCATTCACTGAGTTCATGAGATCGTTCATTAAACTTTCATGCGCCCGTTGACTTGCATTTTCGGATGCCTCACAGACCGCAGCGAATTCTTTTCTAATTTCGGCCAATCTTTTTCTTGTAAGTTTCTCTTCGACATAAAATCGGTCAAAATCAGCCGGGCATATCAAGACGAAGCTTACGGCAGCCAAAATCGGGATTGGGGCTAAATGACAAACTTCAACATTGGGAATTACGTTGCCACGTGTGCCTTTGAGCATTTCAGGATATCGCATCCAAGGGCCAGGCAACTTGTTTCTATCAAATTTAATGACAACATTCACCGGAGAGTGCCACCGGAGAATAGAGCACCACTTTTCCGGGCTGTCGTTTTCAAAAATTTCCTCCCGAGTCGCGGTTTCAAAGTCAAAGACTGAAACACCGCCAACCTCTTGACAACAAGAGCGCCCCCATGTCGGGAACTGACCGTTGTTGACCATGACGGCCCCTGCTTTCTCGATCATCCAGTAATGTCTTGCACTCGTGCAGTGCAAAATTCCCTCTTTCAAGTGGAGAAAGAGGGGATGGTTCTCATTCAAATTTTGAATCATCCACGAAATTATTTACTCACAGCGTGCTCCACCCGTGCTGCTCGCGCACCTTGATCATTGCGCCGAGGATGTTGTTCCACGTCTCGGGCTGCATCAGCACCGCGTTCGGGAACATGCAGCCGTCCCAGCAGATGTGCATGAAGTTCTTCGTCAGCACGCCCTTGTCGTCGCGCAGCCAGAAGCCCGCGTGGTGCGGGATGTTCAGCTTGCCGTTCGGGTCGTTGACGACGCAGTGCCGGCCCGTCTTGTCGTGGCCGCCGGAGCCTTTGACCGTCGCGTCGTTCTGCGCGATGTGGAAATCCATCGTCCACGGGCGCAGCGCGACGGTGAGCTTTTTGAGCGCGGCATCGAGAATTTTCTTGTCCTTCCAATCGTAGCCCGGCGGGAGGATGGCGTCCTTCTCCGCGTTGTAACCGAGCGTGTAAAGAAGCGTGTGCGCCATGTCGGCCTGAAAGCCGACGGTGTTGGGCCGGTCAACCAATTCGAGCAAGTGAACCATCTCGCGCCACGAGTGCATCGCACCCCAGCAAATCTCGCCCTCGGCGGCGAGGCGCTCGCCGTGATCCTCGGCGACGGTCCCGGCTTCGCGGAATGTCTGCGCGATGAGCTTCGTGTTGCCGATGGGATCCTTGTCCCAGTCGCTCACGCTCGCGGCGGAGTCAATCCGCACGAGGCCGTAGGGGCGGATGCCGATTTCGCGCAGCTTCTTCGCAATGCGGCACGCCTTGCGCACGGCGGTGACGAACCCGGCGCGCTTCCCCTCGTCGCCCATCGCGTTGCCGTCAAACCACACCGGCGCGACGACCGAGCCGATGGTGAAGCCTTTGCCCGCGATTTTCTCCGCGAGCGCCTTGATGCCGTCGTCGCTGATGTCAATCGAGACGTGCGGGTCGTAGAGGAAGATGTCCACGCCGTCGAACTTCACGCCGCCGACCTCGGCGGCGGCGGTGAGGTCGAGCATGGTGTCGAGGTCAATGGCCGGCTCGGCGCCTTCGCCGCCCTTGCCGACGAGGCCGGGCCACATGGCGTTGTGAAGTTTCGGGAACAGGTTTTTCGCGCTCATAAATTTTCAATCCAGTTGCTGCCGCGCCGGTGCCGATGTTTGTTCTTGGAAATCCGGCGGAAAACTAACAGCGGGGCTTTCGGCCAATCAACATCAAATTGTCGCGCCATCCGTTCAAAACATCTGCGGCACGCCCTCTTCGAGGATTTTCACGCTCGGCAGCAGCCCGTGGCGGCGGGCAAGGTCTTTGAGCCAGCGCGGCGGCTCGTCCATTTCCTCGAAGGAGAGTTTGAAGGAGCCGTAGTGCATCGGCACGAGCCAGCGCGCGCGCAGGTCTTTGAACACCTGCACCGCCTCGTCCGGCCCCATGTGGACGTTGCGGAAGGATTCGGGGAAATATGCGCCGATGGGCAGCAGGGCGATCTCCGGGCGGCAGCGCGCCCCGATTTCCTTGAAGCCGTCGAAATACGCGCTGTCCCCCGCGTGATAAATGCGCCGCCCCTGGTGTTCCAGCACGAAGCCGCCGTAGCCACGGTGATGATCATGCAGCATCCGCGCGCCCCAGTGCTTGCACGGCGTGAGCGTCACCTTCCAGTCGCCGTGCGAGAAAGACTCCCACCACTTCAGCTCGATGATGCGCCCGAAGCCGAGACCGCGCGCAAGGTCGCCCATGCCCCAGGGCATGACGCCAATTTTCGGCGAGGGCAGCTTCCGCAGCGTGGGCTTGTGAAAATGATCGAAGTGCGCGTGCGTGAGCAGCACGAGGTCAATCGGCGGCAGGTCGGCGAGTTTCAGCCCCGCGTGCTTGACGCGCTTGAGCAGAAAAATCCAGTTGGCAAAGTTCGGGTCAATGAGCGCGTTCAGATCGTTGAACTGGACGAGGAACGACGCGTGCCCGATCCACGTCAGCGCCACCTCGCCCTGTTCAAGCCGGGGGAAGGCCGGCAGCTTGTGCCCGCCGCCGCGCTTGGTGAGCAGCGCCTTCCACACCATCTCGCGGAAGAACGTGCGCGGGTTGAAGTGGTTGCCCGGCGTCAGCTCCTTGAGCGAGCGCGGGAGCCGGCGCGGGCGGCTCTTCCACGAGGAATGTCCAGGTTCGGCGGTCATGCAAAATCGGTTGCCGCGCAATTATGTAGTGTGCGTATGAATAAATTGCAACCGCGCCCGTCAAAATCCGCAGATTTCACCGCCGGCCCGGTTCCCACCGAAACGGCGGAGGAATAAGAACAAGGGAGGTTCCTGATTGGGTTGAACCCGCCTGGATGCGAATCTTGGCGGGTTTTCTTTGCGTTCAAGTTCGAGGAACACGACCTCCAGGCCGCCGCAGCACCCGTATTAGCCGAATCCATGCAGTTGAAGCGGCGCGACCGTCCCGGTCGCCCCCGTCGGCGTCCCGCCGACGGGTTTGGAGCGAACCCATCGCCCACCCAACGGTGCGTCTGGCAGGCGCGGGGAAGTTTTCGGCGGGACGCCGAAAACCGCGGGCGAGACGCCACGCGCTCCCCATGCCACTGCATGGATTCGGATTTGTGAGCCCCCGATTTTTCGCACGCCGCCCATCTGCCATGTTTCTGCGGCGTGAACGCCGCGCTCCGTTTGCCGTCCGCGCGATTGCTGCGTTTTTGTTTGGGATTTCGAGTTGAATTCCCCGCCGCCCAAGGCTTCATTCTCCCGCATGGGCGATTTGAAAAAGCAGTTCGACACGTTTCTCCGCCAGCCGCCGACGCTGGGGCGCGGCACCTACATCGCGCGCGGCGCGGTCGTGCTCGGCGACGTGACCCTTGGCGACTTCAGCAGCGTCTGGTATAACGCCGTCGTGCGCGGCGACATCAACCGCATCGTCGTCGGCCACCACAGCAACATCCAGGACAACGCCGTGCTGCACCTCGCGGATGACTTCGCCTGCCTCGTCGGCAGCTACGTCACCATCGGCCACTCGGCCATCATCCACGCCTGCACCATCGGCGACGAATGCCTCATCGGCATGGGCGCGACCATTCTCGACGGCGCGGAGATTGGCGCGCAGAGCATCATCGGCGCAAATGCGCTCGTGACGCAGCACACCAAAATCCCGCCCGGCTCCATGGCGCTCGGCTCGCCCGCCAAGGTATTCAAGCAGCTCACGGCGGAACAGCGCGCCGGCCTGAAACTGTGGGCGGAGAAATACGTCGCCAACGCCGCCTACTGCCTCCAGCACGGCATCAACGTGGGCGGGCCGCTGTCGAGTTGAAGACAATTGGTGTCATGACTCCGGACTGCCCCCGTATGCCAATTGATAATCCGAGACCTCTGCAAAACCACCCAAAACCCCGCGGCAAGCGGAGCACCGATCTCCGAATCGGCGGAAAAACCATCGGCAAGCCGGTGCGGAGACCGGCGCTCCGGTTTTGCAGAGGTCTCAATCCTTATCTGGCCTGTGCTTTGGCTGCCGGGGCGAAATTCAGCGCGTCCCGCGATGATGATTTGCTGGCGCTGGAAAAGCCGTTTGGGATTCAGATTGTCACGCCGCGCGACCTGCTGGCGAAACTGATCCGGATGGTTTGATTTTCGTCCCGGCTGGCCGGAACGGCAACCGCCAACAAGCAGGCGGCCCTTCCACGCCGAGTGGAGGAGGGGGAGCCTTGATCATGGCGCCGAGTTGCACCTGGAGAAATTCACCACCGCCTGCGGGCTTGCCGCCGTCGCGCGCGGCGGCGTAAATTCCCCGCCTATGGCAATGGCACATGACGCGCGCATCTTCGTGGCGGGCCACCGCGGGCTGGTGGGCAGCGCCATCTGGCGCGAACTGCAACGGCAGGGTTTCACGAACCTGATCGGCAAGTCTCGCGGCGAACTGGATCTCGTGGACGGCGGGGCGGTGAAAACGTTTTACGCCGCCGAGAAGCCCGATTACGTCGTCGTCGCGGCGGCGAAGGTCGGCGGCATTCACGCGAACAACACCCAGCCCGTCGCCTTTCTGCGCGACAATCTGCTGATCGAGCTGAATCTCATCCACGGCGCGTGGGAGGCGGGTGTGAAGAAGCTGCTGTTCCTCGGCAGTTCGTGCATCTACCCGCGCCTCGCACCGCAGCCGCTCAAGGAGGAATACCTGCTCACCGGGCCGCTGGAGCCGACGAACGAGTGGTATGCCGTCGCCAAAATCGCCGGCATCAAGCTCTGCGAGGCCTACCGCCGCCAGCATGGCTGCAACTTCATCAGCGCGATGCCGACGAATCTTTACGGGCCGAACGACAACTACGACTTGAACAACTCGCACGTGCTGCCCGCGCTGATCCGGAAGTTTCACGAGGCGAAAATTGCGAGCGCGCCGAGCGTCACCTGCTGGGGCAGCGGTTCGCCGGAGCGGGATTTTCTCTACTCGGATGATCTGGCGGAGGCGTGCGTGTTCCTGCTCGAACACTACGACGGGGAGCCGTTCATCAACATCGGCTACGGCCGCGGGCTGACCATCCGCGAACTGGCGGAGACGGCGCGGCGCATCGTCGGCTTTCCCGGCGACATCATCTGGGACACCTCGAAGCCCGATGGCACGCCGAAGAAACTCATGGACAGCTCGCGCATCTTCGCGCTCGGCTGGCGGCCCAGGACGGATTTGGAGACGGGCGTGCGGCTGGCTTACGGGGATTTTCAAAGGCGGTTTGGCGGCATATAAGGGCTCGCAGGATTCACTCGAAATGCCGGGCGAGCATGGGGTAAAAGTGCTTCTTCCACTTCACGCTTGCGCGATGGCAGCCAACAACGCCCGGAAATCCACCGGCGGCAATTTTGGTTGCGCGCTGCGTTGTGAATTGCTCTCCCATTCCTCCTCCCAATCATCCAGCGACGGCACGGGTGAATGCGGGTGCGTATGTGATGCCAAACTGTTGGTGCGAGAAAACTGATTTTTGTGACTCCTTGATTATTAAAATGGCGGAGAGAGAGGGATTCGAACCCTCGGAACGGTTACCCGTTCACAGGTTTAGCAAACCTGCGCTTTCGGCCACTCAGCCATCTCTCCACGCCGCCCATGGCCATTCGGGCGGCCGGCCGACAAACCCTGTCAGCTGATGCGCGCCGTATCCTATTCAGGACGCCCGGCAACGCAAGCCGATTCCTGAAAACCGCATTTTTGAACATACCCCTGGGCCGTAAATCATGTGCCGCCGGGGTGATCACGCAAATTATCTTCCGCCCGCGCGCAGCCGGGCCTGCAACTCCGCGACCGTCGCCGCGTGCTGCGGATCGGCGGCGAGGTTCTTCCATTCGCCGGGATCGCGGTCGTGGTCATAAAGCTCCGCGCCCGCGCGGCCCTCGTCCCACTCGGTGTAGCGCCAGCGCTCGGTGCGGAGGCTCCGGCCCATGATGCCCCGCTTGCCCTTGTTCTCCGGCGCGCTGGTGGTGAGGTTGTAGAGCGTGCCGCGCGTGACTTGGGAAAAGGCGGCGTGACTCCACGCGGCCTTGGGGTTCTCCACCAGCGGGCGGAGGCTGTGGCCCTCGGTCTTCGCATCGGCGGCGATGCCGCACAGGTCGGTGAGCGTCTTGTGCAGCGAGACAATCTCGACCGGACGAAGGCAGGCCCTGCCGTTGGCCCGGTTGCCGGGCACGGCGATGATGAGCGGCACGCGCGCGGACTCCTCGAAGATGCTCATCTTCTGCCAGAGGTTTTTCTCGCCGAGGTGGTAGCCGTGGTCGCTGTGGAAGACGACGATGGTTTTGTCCGCGAGCTTGAGGCGGTCGAGCGCGTCGAGCACGCGGCCCACCTGCGCGTCCATGAAGCTCGTCGAGGCGTGGTAGGCCTGGAGCACGAGTTTTTTCAAATCGTCGCCCATCACGAGTTCCGCCGGGCGATGCGAGCCGAGCGCGCCGGCGGGGAACATTTCGGTGAGGTTCGCGGGAACTTTGGGCACGTTGATCTTCGCGGTGGGATACAACTCAAACCACTTCTTCGGCGCGACGTAGGGCGTGTGCGGGCGGTAAAAGCCGACGGCCAGGTAAAACGGCCTGCCGATCTTCGCGCGCTCTTCGAGCAGTTGAACCGCCGCCGCCGCGCCCTTGCCGTCCGTCTGGTCGGCGTCCGCGCCCTCGGCGGCGAGCCAGCTCAAGGTGCCGCCGGTGCCGCGCAGTTCCGTGGCTTTTTCGGTGGTGGCCGATTTATTGTCCGCACCCATCTTGAGCACCTCGATCATGCCGATGTCGTCCACGTCGCGACCGCGCGGGTTCACGACCTTCTCCCACGACGCCGGATCGTCGAGGCCGTCGGTGCCAATCTGGGTGGGCACGCCGTAGTGGTAGAGCTTGCCGACGCGCGCGACGGAGTAACCGGCTTTCAGAAAACTCTGCGGCAGGCTCACCGCGTCGGGAACGTTTTTGCGGAACTGCGTGGCGTTCTCATAGACCTTCGTCGTGTCGGGCCGCAGCCCGGTCATGAAGGAGGCGCGCGACGGATTGCACAGCGGGAACTGGCAATACGCCCGGTCGAACCGCACCCCGCGCGCGGCGAGGCGGTCAATGTTCGGCGACTTCACCAGCGGGTCGCCGTAGCAGCCGAGGCGCGCGGCGAGATCGTCGGAGACGAGGTGGAGGACGTTGAGTTTGCCGGCGGCCCCGGCGGACGCGGCGGCCAGGCCGAGCAGCGCGGCGCAGAGCAGCCGGCACGATGGCAATGAATGTTTCATAATTGGAATTGTGGCGAGGGTAAAGGTTCCAGCTTTGGCAGGCAATGATTGTGTTGGCGCGTCGGCGGCCCGCGATTATCTTTGATTCATCTCAACCCATCGCAAGTCGCGCCTTGCTTTTGCGGGCAAATCTGCTAGAGAATCAGCGTCGCATCAGGCCCGGCACGGGCCGTAATCAGAAAAGCACTGGGAACTTCTTATGAAAACAAGTCTGCTTCTTCGGTCTTTTCACCGGCCTCTTGGGGTTTTGCTGGTGTTGGCCCTTGGCGCGCTGCCCCGCGCGGCCCAGGGAGCCACGGACACCAACTGGTTCCGCATCCTCTCCCTCACCACGAACAATACGGTGACGGTGGATCATGATTCGCTCACGAGTGACGACCGGGGCGGCATCGCGCTGTCGCCCACGCAGGTCTTCGTCACCGGAGACAGCAGCACGGCGCGCTTCGCGGCGGCGGATCTGACGGGCGGCGCCAGCGTGGGCTACCTGCACGACGGCCTGGTGAGCGATCTGAAAACGGAGGTGGTCTACAGCCTTGCCAACGGCACCAACCTCATCGGCGCATCCGGCGGCACGGTCACCTCGCTCGTCCAGCTCGACGGCGCCACGGGCGCGGCGACGACGAATGGGATCACCCTGTCCGCTTCGATTTCAATGTCGTCCTCCTCCGGGGTGTTTGCCGGCTACGGGCGGATTGTGCTGCACAACGGGTCGCGCGTTTACAACATTGACCTGCCGTCGGGCAGCGTCACGGATCTCGGGGCCATGGCCATGCCGGCTCACCGGGGCAGCGAGAGCTGGGCGTTCTGGGGCATCGCGGAGTTTTTCGGCACCAACACGTATCTGGTCTATGTCAATTCCACGAATATCCTCCGCACCCGGGTGCCCTCCGGCGTGACCTCGACGCTGGCAAGCTTTGTCAACTTGAGCGACATGGCCACCATCACCTTCTCGCCGGCGCGCAACCGCTGGTATTTCCACCATGAGGGCGGATCGCAGTTCGCGCCTTCAGGCAGTGAAATCCTCGGCTTCTGCGATGCGACGTGGGATCAGTCCGATGACAACTCCGCGCCCGTCATCTCCTCCATCGGCAACCAGAACGTCGCCCAGGGCGGCACCAACGGCCCGCTGGCCTTCACCATCAGCGACGCGGAAACCCCCGCCGCCAGCCTGTCACTTGTGGCCGTGTCCTCCAATCCAACGCTGGTGCCGGTGGCGAACATCACTTTCGGCGGCTCCGGCACCAACCGCACGGTGACGATCCGGCCCGCCGCCGGCCTGTCCGGCACGGCCATCATCACCCTCACGGTGCAGGACACGCTGGGCGTCACCAACAGCACCAGCTTCCAGCTCACCGTGACCGGCCCGCCGGCCATTTCCGCCGTGGCCAACATCCTGACGAACGAGCCCGTCACGTCGGTCACTGTTCCATTCACGGTGACGGACTCGGAAACGCCCGCCGTGGATTTGATCGTCACCGCCAGCGCCTCCAATCCGTCGCTGGTGTCCGGCCTGAACGTCAGCGGCACCGACACCAACCGTTCGCTGACCATCACGATTGCGCCGGGCCAGGTGGCGAGCAGCCTCATCACCATCACCGCGACGGACGCCGCGCTTGCTTCGTCCACCCGCACTTTCATTCTGACCGTCCGGCCCGCCACGCCGCCGGCCATCCCGTGGTTCCGCGTCACGAGCCTGACGACGAACAACGCCGTCGTCGTGGACGTGAACGCCACCGCCGGCGACGACCGCGGCGGCATCGCCGTGTCGTCCAACAGCGCGTTCCTGTCCGGCGACAGTTCCACGGCACGCTTTGCCGCCTCCAACCTGACCAGCGGCGCGAGCCTGGGGATCATTTACGACGGCCTCGTCGGCAACCTTCGCACGGAACAAGTCTATTGCCTGGCCAACGGCACCAACCTGCTCGCCCAACCCGGCGGCACCGTCAACGCCCTCATTGAACTGGACGGCACCACCGGCCTTCTGACCACCAACCGCATCCAGCTCTCGACGAACATCACCTTGAACAGCGGCTCCGGGATTTTCGCCGGCTACGACCGGATTCTCCTGCACAACGGTTCGCGGCTTTACAGCGTGGAGCTGCCGTCGGGCTTTGTCACGGATCTCGGCGCGATGACGATGCCCACGCACATCGCCGGCGAGGGCTGGGCCTTCTGGGGCGTCGCGGAATACTTCGGCAACACGAACTACCTGGTCTATGTGCGTGACGGCACGAGCATCGCGCGCGTCCGCGTGCCATCCGGCACCGTCTCCGTGGTGGCCGCGTTTCAAAGCTTGAGCGACATGGCGAGCATCACGTTTTCCCCGTCGCGCAACCGCTGGTATTTCCACCACGAAAACAGCTCGCAGTTCGGCAGCTTCGCCGAGGCGCTGGGCTTTGCCGACGGCACGTGGGATCAATCCGACAGCAACTCGCCGCCGATCATCTCCGCCATCGCCAGCCAGACGATGAACGAGGACGCCGCGCCGCTGGCGGTGCCGTTCAACGCGCAGGACGCCGAGACGCCGGCGGACTTCCTCGCTTACGCCGCCCTGTCGGGGAACACGACCCTTGTGCCGTTGGCCAACATCACCTTCAGCGGCACCGGCACCAACCGCACCGTGACCGTGCGGCCCGCCACCAACCAGAACGGCACCGTGCAAATCACCGTCATCGTCAGCGACGCTCTGGGCGGCAGCGCCACGAATTCCTTCCAACTCACCATCAACCCCACGGACGACCCGCCGTCCATCAATGCGATCTCCGCGCAGCTCACCACGCGCTCCACGCCCGTCACCGTGTCATTCACCGTCACCGATCCGGAGACGCTGGTGGGGCTGACGCTCTCCGCCGCGTCGTCCAACACCGTCGTGGTGCCGGCGACGAATTTCGTCTTCGCCGGCACCAACACCAGCCGCACCGTGACCATCACGCCGGCCCCCGGACAAGTGGGTGTCACCATCATCACTCTCGTCGCCACGGACGCGACGGGGCTTTCCGGCACCAACTCCTTCGTGCTGTCGGTGGTGCCGCCGTCGGGCGTTTCCTATTTTGACACGGTGGCGAACACGGATTTCGCGTCCTTCGGCTACGGCGGGATGCGCGGCCTGGGCTACGGCCAGATCACCGTCACCAACCTCACCGGCACCGTGCGGCGCGCCCTGCTTTACTGGCACGGGCCGTGTTATTCCAGCGACCCCACGGCCAACGCCACCGTGACGTTTGCCGGCACGAACGTCACCGGCGCGGGCATCGGCTTCTCCGACGACAACTGCTGGAGCTTCAACAACAGCCAGGCCTACCGCGCCGACGTCACCGCGCTGGTCAGCACCAACGGCGTCTACAGCCTGACGAATTTCTTCAAATCCGCCGTGGCGGACATGAACGGCGTCTCGCTGCTGGTGTTCTACGACGACGGCAATCCCACCAACAACCTCGACGTGCTGATCTACGACGGCAACGACTCGAACATCTCCAGCCCCTACGATCCGGCCAACTGGGGCGCGCCGCTCTTCGGCATCCCCTACGTCTCCGGCGCCGCGAGCCTGACGCTGCACGTCGGCGACGGGCAGACGTTCAGCGACGACACCTTCCTGCTGAACAACTCGAACCTGGTCGCGGTCTTCAACGGCGACACCGTGCCGCTGGGCACGGGCGTCAACAGCGGCGGCCTGTGGGACATCAAGTCGTTCGACCTCACGCCGTATCTGACCAACGGCGTGAACAACGTGCTGCTCTCCTCCATTTACAACAACGACTGCCTCTCGCTCGTGGTTGCCACCGTCAATTTGCCGGCGGCGGCGGTGAATTTCCCCCGGCTCAAAATCCGGCTCCTCTCCGCCGGCGCGGCGGAAGTCTCCTGGCCCGCCGACGCGGCGGGCTTCGCCCTGCAAAACACGGACGTTCTCGCGCCGCCGGGCTGGACCAACGCCACGAACATCCCGTTCCTCACTGGCACGCAGAACGTCGTCACCTCCACCGTCGCCAGCCCGCAGTTCTTCCGCCTGCGAAAACCGTGAGGGTTGTTGAATCTACACAATGAGGGGGAGCGTGGCGTTCACGCGGCTTGCAAACCCGCGCCGAAACGGTATTCCTTGGCGCATGAAAACTCTCCGCTGCCTTTCATTCTTTGCCGCCGCCCTGCTGGTGGCGCAGTTGCCCGCCCACGCCGCCGGGACGCTCGTCTACTTCGGCACCTACAACAACGCCAAGAGCAAGGGCATCTACGTCTCGCGGCTCGACCCGGCGACGGGCCGGCTCACGCCGCCCGAACTCGCCGCCGAGGCGCAGCGCGCGTCGTTCCTCGCGATTCATCCGAACGGGAAATTCCTCTACTCGGTCGGCGAAATTGCCGACTTTCAGGGCAAGAAGGCCGGCGCGGTGAACGCCTACTCGCTGGACGCCGCGAGCGGCAAGCTCACGCTGCTCAACCAGCAGCCCTCCGTCGGCGCGGGGCCGGCGCATCTCACGGTGGACAAGACCGGCAAGACCGTGATTGTCGCGAACTACGGCGGCGGCAGCGTGGCGGCGCTGCCGATTCAAGCCGATGGCAAACTCGGCGCGGCCACTTCGTTCATCCAGCACACCGGCAGCAGCGTGAATCCGAACCGCCAGAAGGAACCGCACGCGCACTCTGTCAACCTCTCGCCGGACAACCGCTTCGCCTTCGTCGCCGACCTCGGCCTTGACCAGGTGCTCGTGTATCAGCTCGACGCCGCCAAGGCCAAGCTCACGCCGAACAACCCGCCGTTCGCCAAGGTCGCGCCCGGCAGCGGCCCGCGCCACTTCGCGTTTCATCCCGGCGGCAAACGCGCCTTTGTCATCAACGAAATCCTTTGCACCGTGACGGCGTTTGACTACGACGCGGCGCGCGGCGTGTTGAAGGAGACGCAGACGATTTCCACGCTGCCCGCCGGCGAGGCGGTCAAGCAGGGTTACAGCACCGCCGAAGTGGTGGCGCATCCCGGCGGCAAATTCGTCTATGGCTCGAACCGCGGGCACGACACCATCGCGGTGTTTGCGCTCGACGGGAAGACTGGCAGGCTCGCGCTGCTCGAAAACATTTCCACGCAAGGCAAGACGCCGCGCAACTTCGCCATTGACCCGACGGGCCGCTGGCTGCTGGCCGAGAACCAGGGCAGCGACAGCGTGGTGGTGTTCGCGATTGACCCGCAGACGGGCCGCCTCAAGCCGACGGGACAGAAGCTCGAAGTCGGCGCGCCGGTGTGCGCGAAGTTTCTGGTGGTGAAGTAGGGCGCATAAGGGCGCGGTTCCATCCGCGCCGTGGATTGATCTGGTGTGCGGTGGAACTGACGTTTGGTTTTAATTGGTTTGCGCTGGTTGCCCGTCTGGCGGAGGCGGAATATAAGGAATCATCCGGTCAAGGATAGCGCGAAGGTCGCTTGAAAGTCCTTTGAATTTCTTCCCATCCCAATAAATGTCATTTTCTAGGGTGAAGGCTGACGAAACCAAAAGCTTGGAAAGCTTCGTCCGATCACTGCGTTCAATTACCAGATGGGGAGCATTGAGGTCGCAGCATCGAATATGATACTTCCCAGCCGGTGTCACCCCGACCAACAAATGCGTTTTCGGATCCTCGAAGATATGCACGCCATAATCGGTTTCTTTGGTCGGGTCTAGAAATCGAACACCAGCTTTACGAAGTGCTCGACTCGGCCAGAGGTTCGTTTTTGACCCATTTGTGTGCCGGGTCGCTGGGAAAAGATTGGAATATTTGTGACGCGCCAGTCCTTTAAGTAATGGGTTGAAGTGGTCAACATCCATTGTTTTGACGCCTACCCGATTTACGTGCTGAAGCGAATAAGCACATCTTCCCTCGAAATCCACAAGCAGATAAGGCTTCGCCTTCCTGTAAGTTGATTCCGTAAACTGGCGATCAGGCGGGTTCTTCTTTATCCGTGGCTTTGTGGAAGGTGACATACCGGGTCAAAGCTGTCAGGAGGTCGTGTGTCAGTTTCCGCTGTTCATATTCCCAAAGAACTTCAACGCCCGGGCGTGGGTTTTTCAAGCCGCGTCGCGACCGAGTTAGCGACTCCAACTCAAAAGCTTCCTTGGTGCTCAATTGGCCCAATGCCTCTTTCTCGGCTAGTTCGGAGAAACGGCTTTCATGTGCATCGGCCCAATTAAACGTCGGAACCGAAATCACAGCTGTCCCCCAGGGTTGACGGTTTCGTGAGGTAAAAAAAGAGTTGGCCTGCGGCTTTGAACCCGGCCACAAGGTCGGGGATGAAAAAACCAAAGCTCCGCAAGCCAACCCCGGGGAAATTCTCGCTCCTCCGGCAA
>JACRJY010000098.1 GCA_016235585.1 Verrucomicrobiota bacterium
CACGGCGCACCGCCGCTACCGGGCGCAGCGCGAAGCGGCCAGCGCCATGAACGCGCTGCTCATGGACAACCTCCCGGGCGTCCGGCAGATCATGGCGTTTGGCCGCGAGCCGCACGAGGACCTGAGGTTCGCGCAGCGCGCCGAGGATTTGCGCCAGGGCACGCTCGGCGTGATGCGCGTGTGGGCGATGTATTCGCCGGCGATGGCCTTCGCGGCGTCGCTCGGCGCGGGGCTGGTGCTGTGGTTTGGCGGCACGCTGGTGATTGACGGCAAGCTCACCGTCGGCGACCTCGTGGCGTTCGTTCTCTATCTGACATTTTTTTACGAACCGGTCGCGCGTCTGCACGGGCTGAACCAGATGCTCCAGGCCGCGCGTGCGGCGGGCGAACGCGTCTTCGACATTCTCGACGCGGATGCGGAGCGCAGCGCGCCCCGCGCGGCGGAGGAAAAGGCCGGCGAAACGGCCGAGCCTGCCTTCGGCGACCTCACCTCGACGATTTTCAAGAAATGGCGGTCACGCGGCGAGGTGGTCTATGAAAACGTCGGCTTCAGCTACGGCGCGGAGCGCGTGGTGCTGAAGGGCGTTTCGCTGCGCGCGCAGCCGGGCGAGATGGTTGCGCTTGTCGGGCCGACGGGCGCGGGCAAATCCACGCTCGTCAATCTGCTGCCCGCGTTTTACGAGGCCACGTCCGGCCGCATCACGATTGACGGGCGCGACATCCGCAGCCTGTCGCTGGAGACGCTGCGCGCGCAGATCAGCGTTGTGAGCCAGGAGGCGTTCCTCTTCAACGGCACGGTGCGCGAGAACATCCTCTACGGCAAGCTCGACGCCGGCGAAGAGCAGCTCGTCGCGGCGGCCACGGCGGCGAACTGCCACGAGTTCATCTCGCGCCTGCCGCAGGGCTACAACTCTCGCGTGGGCGAGCGCGGCGTGAAGTTGAGCGTGGGCGAGAAGCAGCGCGTGAGCATCGCCCGCGCGCTGCTCAAGGACGCGCCGGTGCTCATCCTCGACGAGGCGACGGCGAGCGTGGACACGGCGACGGAGCGGCTGATTCAGGAGGCGCTGGAGCGGCTCATGGCGGGGCGCACGAGCTTCGTCATCGCGCACCGCTTGAGCACGATTCGCAAGGCGAGCCAGATTCTGGTGATGCTGCACGGCGAAATCGCCGAGCGCGGCACGCACGAGGAGCTGCTGGCGCAAGGCGGGCTTTACGCGAAGCTGGCGCGCATCCAGAACACGACCTTCATCGAGGAGAGTTTCGAGAAGCTGGAGGTGGCGTGAACCGTGGTAGGGACGCGCTGCCGCGCGTCCCCATATTTTCCCGCGCCAACAAGCGGAGCGATGTTTGCGCGCTCGCGCCCTTGTTGCTACACATTTCCCATGTCCGATGACCCTTTCCGCGAGCCGGGCCGCCGCACGCCGGCACCGGGCGTTCACGTCACGCTCGGCGGGCCGAACTGGGTCTTGTTGAACGTCTGCACGAAGAACAGCGAACGCTGGCTCGCTCAATCTGCCGTCCAACGCGCGCTGCACGAAATCTGGGAGCATCACGCCACGGCCTGGCTGGTGAGTGATTATCTGCTGATGCCTGACCACCTGCATCTCTTCTGCGCGCCGCGCGACCTGAAGTTCACCATCGAGCGTTGGGTGGCGTTTTGGAAAGACCGGCTCTCGAAGACGGTGCCGGAGGCGGGCGCGTGGCAGCGCGGGAGCTTCCACCATCGCCTGCGCGACGACGAAAGCTACGCGCAGAAATGGCAATACATGCGGGAAAACCCGGTGCGCGCGGGATTGGTGAAAGTGCCGGAGGAATGGCCCTTCAGCGGGCGTGTGCATGAGATTCGGTGGTGAGGGGAGAAGATGGGGACGCGCGGCAGCGCGTCCCTACCGCCGGTAGGGACGCGGTGCCCCGCGTCCCAAACATGATGGGGACACGCGGCAGCGTGTCCCTACCACGCAAATCGCCGAGCGCGGCACGCACGAGGAACTGCTGGCGCAGGGCGGGCTTTACGCGAAACTGGCGCGCATCCAGAACACGACCTTCATCGAGGAGAGTTTTGAGAAGCTGGAAGTGGCGTGAAGTTTTTGCCGCAAAAAGGCACAGAAGACGCAAAATCAGGGCCACGATTTGTAGTCGTAACCCGTGCAACTGATTTGAATACGGTCACTATTTCGAGCGGACGCTTTCTCTACAACCGCTTCCACGTTGAAGTCCGTGCCATTGGCTGGTGGTTGAAGCGCCAACTTGATTTCGCTGTTGGCGTGCCAGAGGAAGAAGCCGTTGCCTCTCGTGAACTTCCATTTCAAGTCGCCAAGCCGGCGTCTCTCACTGGCGACGAGTGTGTTGTTCGTTTCTCTGACGAGCAGGGTAAGCACTACGTCTTCCCAAGGAAGAACCACTCCGGGCGCTCTTTCTCCGCCGTTCCATTTCGCGGTGCAGTCCTTCTCCGGCAACGTCATGTGCAATTCGATTGATGGAAGAAATATCCGGGCGTTCAAGCCGCGCACGCGGAAATTGTTGGTGCGTGCCTTGGTCAAATCCACCGACGGCAAATCCAAGCGGTAAATTGTGTCCGGCCCGGCAAGGAGAGCGATGTGAACTCGTTCCTTGTGCAGTTTGGCGTCGCCGCACTGCCGCGTGTAGCTGGTTCTACAGCCCGACGCCAGAATTGCCAGCAGCCCAGCGATAACAAAAGACAGTTTCATTTTGCATCGCCAGCAATGATTCCTTTTGCGTCTTCTGCGCCTTTTTGCGGCGAGAACTTTCCTTCAATACTCCGGCTCCAGCGGCGGGCGCACGCCGAATTTCTTCGCCAGCGCGAGGCACGCGGCCAGCGGCTTCACGCCCGCCGTGCAGGTGGAGTCCGCCAGCGACGCGGCGGCCACGCAGACGCCCGTGAGCAGGCATTTCTGCAAATCCCAGCCCTCGTGCAGGCCGAGCAGCGCGCCCGCGCAGAAGGCGTCGCCCGCGCCGGCGGTGCCGGCGATGTATTTGGGCGGCAGCTTGAGCGAGGGCTGCCAGTGGTCCTTGCCGTCGCGCGTGCGGGCGAAGCCGCCTTCGGGAAAATGAATCACCACCACCTCGCGCACGCCGAGCTGCAGCAGCGCGCCGGCGGCGTGGCGCAGGCCCACGGTGTCGAGCTTGCCGTCGGCCTGGCGGATTTTGAACCCGGTGGTCTTGCCGGCCTCGATTTCGTTGAGGATGCAGTAGTCCACGTATTTCAAGGACGGCGAGACGATGCGGGCGAAGCGGTCACTGTCCTCGCTCACGACGTCCACGCTGGTCTTCATGCCGGCGGCCTGCGCCTTGGCGAGGAGCGCGGCGGCCTTGGTGCCGTATTTTTTGTCCGGCACTTCGAGCGAATCCAGCAGCAGCAGGTAGCCGAGGTGGAAGATGCGCGCCTTGATTTTGTGGAAATCCAAATCCTTCCCGTCCCAGAGCGCGTTGGCGCCGCGCTGGTGGAAGAACGTGCGGCGTCCGTCCGCCTGCTCGGTCATCACGTCGGTGTAGGAGGTCGGCGCGTCGGCGGTGACGCGGAGGAGCTTGGTGTCAATCTTGCGCGCCTTGCACTCGGCGAGGATGGCGTCGCCGAGCGTGTCCTTGCCGATGAGGCCCGCGCCATAGAGGGGGAAGCCCGCGCCGAGCCGGGAGAGATCCACCGCGACGTTGAAGGGCGCGCCGCCGGTGCCCTGCGACTGGCGGAGGATGTTCGCGAGCGACTCGCGCTGCGGGAAGACATCCACGATTTTGACCTGGTCAATGATCCAGTTGCCGCCGGCCAGCAGGCCGCGCCGGGAGGTTGAATTTGTTTTCATCGTTGGGGCAAAAAATCGTCTGTTCGTGTAATTCCGTTCGGTGAACCAGATGCTAGGGGAAAACCCGGCGGTTGTCTCTATCAAATCTGCGTCCACGCCCTGTCGGAAACGCTGGCGGAAGTTCGGCCAAATTTGTTGAATCCACCCATGCCGGACACGCCGACATCTCCGCTCGCCCAGCCGCTGCGCCAATTGCGCGGCGTTGGCCCGGAGCGCGCGGCGCAACTGGCCAAGCTCGGCTTGCTGACGGTCGGCGACCTGCTGCTGCATCGCCCGCGGCGTTACGAGGATCGCCGGCACTTCCTGAAAATCTCCGAATTGCAGCTTGGCGAAGCCGCGACGACGCGCGGCACCGTCGTCGCGCACGGGGTGAAGCGCTATTCCAAGAGCCGCAAGTCCGTCTATGAACTCATCCTCGAAGACGGCTCCGCGCGGCTGCACTGCCGCTGGTGGAATCTGCCGTGGATGGAAAACTACTTCGCCGTCGGCGACGAGGTGTTCGTCCACGGCAGGCCGCTCACGCTCAAGCCGCGCACGATTGACCATCCGGAAACCGAAGTCATCGAGGCCAGCGATGAAGGCTCGCTGCACCTCAACCGCATCGCGCCCGTGTATCCGCTCACCGAGGGGCTGCCGCAGCGCTGGCTGCGCTCGCTCGTGTGGCGCGTGCTGGAGCAGTTTGAAAACCAGATCAAGGAACCGCTGTTTTCAGTGGAATCAAAAGCCGCTGGCCGTTCCGGGGCGGATTCCCTCTCCCCTTCCGAAGGGGAGAGGGCCAGGGTGAGGGGTGGGGGGCGTGATTATTTCCACGCGAGCTTGGGTGGGCCGTGCGCCCCCTCACCCCGGCCCTCTCCCCCATCCGATGGGGGAGAGGGAGTCGCTTTCCCGATGCGCGATTTGCCTTCGCGCGCCAACGCGGTTCACATGATTCATTTCCCCGAGGAAATGGCCGACGTGGAAACCGCGCGGCAGCGGCTCGCGTTGGATGAATTCATCGAACTGCAGCTCGCCATCCAGCAGCGTCGCCGCCGGCTGGTCGCCAACGCGCGCGGACTGCGCTGCGCGGGCGACAACCGCCTCATCAAACCGTTCCTCGCGCGGCTCGGCTTCACGCTCACCGGCGCGCAGACGAACGTGCTCCGCGAAATCCGCCGCGACCTCGGCGGCGGCCCGCCGATGCGCCGCCTTTTGCAGGGCGACGTCGGCTCCGGCAAGACCGCCGTGGCCGCGTGCTCGGCGCTTCTTGCGCTGGAGTCCGGCTTCAACGTCGCGCTGATGGCCCCGACGGAGATACTTGCGGAGCAGCACTTCCGCACGTTTGAAAAGTGGTTTGCGCCGCTGGGAATCGCGGTGGAGTTGCGGACGGGCAGCCGCAAGACGGTCGAGAGTCGAGGGTCGAGAGACGAGGGGCCGGGCCAGCCCTCGACGCTCGACGCTCGACCCTCGACCTTGTTCATCGGCACGCACGCCCTGCTCGAATCCGCCTTCGCGCCCGACCATCTCGGCCTCGTCATCATTGACGAGCAGCACAAATTCGGCGTGGCGCAACGCGAGCAGCTTGTCCGCAAGGGCCGCTATCCGCACCTGCTCGTGATGACGGCCACGCCCATCCCGCGCACGCTGGGGCTGACGCTCTACGGCGACCTCGACGTGTCGGTGATTGACGAGTTGCCCGGCGGGCGCGGGCGCATCCGCACCTTCGTGCGCGGCGTCGAGCGGCTGCCGAAGGTCTGGCCGTTCCTCCGCGAAAAACTCGCCGAGGGACGGCAGGCCTACATCGTCTATCCGCGTGTCGAGGACGCCGACGAGCGTGCCGGGCTGAAGGCGGTGTTGAAGGAGTTTGAAAAAATTGCCACCGAACTCGCGCCGTTCAAGATTGAACTGCTGCACGGGCGGTTGAAGGCGGATGAAAAGGAGCGCGTGATGGCGGCCTTCCGCACGAATGAAATTCAAGTTCTCGTCGCCAGCACCGTGATTGAAGTCGGACTCGACGTGCCGAACGCCACGGTGATGCTCATCGAGAATGCGGAGCAGTTCGGCCTCGCGCAACTGCACCAGTTGCGCGGGCGCATCGGGCGCGGCGCGCACGAGTCCCACTGCATCCTCGTCGCCGACCTGAAGACCGAGGGCGCGGCGCAGCGGCTCAAGGTGATGGAGGAGACGACCGACGGCTTCCGCATCGCCGAGGAGGATTTGCGCCTGCGCGGGCCGGGCGAACTGCTGGGCCGCGAGCAGAGCGGGCTGCCGCCGTTCCGCTTCGGCGATCTGGCGCGAGACTTGCCGCTGGTGCAGCGGGCGAAGGAACTGGCCGCCCAGTTTTTAGCCACGGATGGAACACGGAACAAACACGGATAACATGACAGCCGGGCTTCGGGTTTTCGGTTCCGAGTTTCGTCCGTGTTCAATCTGTGGCTGAACATCGGGGAACATTTGGTTTTCGTTTCACCGCGTTCTGCGCTATTTCAGTGCCGTGAGCAACGACCGCCGCCTCCGCAACCTCGCCCTCGTCGGCTTCATGGGCACGGGCAAGTCCTCCGTGGGCCGCCAGCTCGCGGACGAGCTGGGCTTCGAGTTTGTGGACACGGACGCGTTGATTGAGTCCCGCACGGGCCGCCCGATCAGTGATATTTTTGCGCAAAACGGCGAAGCAGTTTTCCGCCAGCTCGAATCACAGGTGGTCAGTGATCTCGCGGCGAAGGGGAAACTCGTCATCTCCACCGGTGGGGGGTTGATTGTTAACCCCGAAAACCTCGCCAGCCTCAAATCGCACGCGCTCGTCGTCTGCCTGTGGGCCTCGCCCGACGCCATCTGGCAGCGCGTCCGCAGCCAGACGCACCGCCCGCTCCTCGCCGCGCCCGACCCGCTGGGGAAAATCCGCGCGCTGCTCGCCGAGCGCGAGCCGCATTACCGGCAGGCCGACGTGCTGGTGAACACCGAGCGGCGCTCGGTGCGCGATGTCGCACTGCACGTGCTGCACCAGTTCCGGCTCGCGTGCGAAGCGCCGCGCCAGCCGTGAAGGACGCCATCGTCCAGCGCGCGGCGGAACTCGGCTTCGACGCCTGCCACTTCACCACCGCCGCCCCGCCGGAGCACGCCGCCGAACTGGACGCCTGGCTCGCGAAACAGCGCCACGGCGAGATGGAATATCTCCGCCGCAACGCCCACAAGCGCCGCGACCCGCAGCAAGTTTTGCCCGGCGCGAAGACCATCATCGTGCTCGCGGCGAGTTATCACTCAAACGAGGAGGGCCTTTCAAAACTCGGTGCTTCGACTTCCTCTCCCCGCGGGGAACGAGTGGGGAGAGGATTGAGGAGAGGGGAAATCCCAAGCGAAATGCGCCCCCTCTCCCCGTCCCTCTCCCCCTCGGAGGGGGGGAGGGTGCCCGAAGGGCGGGGGAGGGGAAAACACGCCACGGAAAGTCGCACGTCTGATTCATCCTTCATCCCTCATCCTTCATCCTTCGGGCAAATCGCCCGCTACGCGCGCTTCGCCGATTACCACGACGTGCTGGGCGAAAAATTGAAATTGCTCACAACCTTCGTGGACGAACTCGGCGGTTCCGCCACGCGCTCGCTCTGGTATGTGGACACCGGGCCGGTGCTGGAGCGCGACCTCGCCCAGCGCGCGGGGCTGGGCTTCATCGGCAAGCACACGAACCTCATCAGCCGCCGGCTCGGCAACTGGATTTTTCTCGCGGAGATTCTCACCACGCTCGAACTGCCGCCCGATGCGCCGGAGAAAAACCGCTGCGGCTCGTGCGCGCGCTGTCTCGACGCCTGCCCCACGCGGGCCATCACCGCGCCGTTCCAGCTCGACGCGCGGCGGTGCATCTCCTACCTCACGATTGAGCTGAAGGGCGCGATTCCCGTGGAACTGCGCCCGGCCATCGGCAATCGCATCTATGGTTGCGACGACTGCCTGGCCGTCTGCCCGTGGAACCGCTTCGCGCAGGAGGGCAGGCTGATGCAGCCGCACGCGCGCGGGGATTTGGACGCGCCGGACCTGCTCGCACTGCTCGCGCTGGACGAGGCGGGGTTCAAAAGGAAATTTGCCGGCACGCCGGTGCTCCGCACGAAACGGCGCGGCCTGCTGCGGAACGTGTGCGTGGCGTTGGGCAACGTCGGCGGGGTGGAGGCGCTGCCCGCGTTGCAGCGCGCGGCGAATGATTCGGAACCGCTCATCGCCGAGCACGCGCGGTGGGCGGTTCAGCAAATTGAGCGGCGCTGAATAAGACGGGGCCGGTGCGCGCCTCAGGCATGGCGGGCGCTTCGTCGCTACGGCAGAACCAGAATGCTGGCATCCGGATCCGAGTCGAACGCGGACAACAGGACGTAGTTGGAACGCAGCAACTGGGTGATGCGGCTGGTCGGGCTGTTGCCGACGCGCAGGAAGACGAGCTTGGGCGGATGCCCGAAAACCAGGCTGCGTTGGTGAAAGTCGGCGTCCTTGGAGACGAGGGTGTAGCCGTGCTGCTGGGCGAAAGACCAGATGAGAACGTCGTCGGTGTGAATCAGCCCGTGGGCCTTGACGTGCGTTGAGCCGGGATAAAGGTCGAGAATTTGCGGGAGAACCCGGTCGGACAAGTTCTCGTCGAGCAGGAGCTTCACGCGGCGGCGTTGAAGAGTTTGCGCTCCCGGTCGGCGGCAAACGCCAGACACGCCTTGATGTCCTCGCGGGTCAGCTCCGAAAAGTCAGCGAGAACCTCCTCCTCGGTCATGCCCGAGGCGAGATACTCCAGCACGTCATAGACGGTAATCCGCATCCCGCGAATGCACGGCTTGCCGCTGCGCTTGCCGGGTTCAACCGTGATGAGATGTTCGTATTGCACGAAGGGACGGTAGCCGTTCGGCGTGGCTTGTGCAAGGACTCCTCGCGCGCGTTGGGCAACGGCGGCGGAGTGGGGCGCTGCCTGCGTTGCAGCGCGCGGCGAATGATTCGGAGCCGCTCATCGCCGAGCACGCGCGGTGGGCGATTCAGCAAATCGAACGGCGTGGCGCGGGTAAAACGGGGGACGGATGAATGTCGCCTACGACCAAGCGAATGCCCTGTGGTTTGGTTGTTTCTTGCAGCGGGTTAAGTGGTTTCATTGTCCGGTATCATTGCGCCGCAGCCATCGTAGCGGATGCCAAGCTTGGCAGCTAAATCGCAAAACGCTCTGGTCTGGTCTTGGAGTTTCTCAAGTGACCAAGTCCCCTTCTTGACCGCTGAAACTTCCCATTTTTTGAACATCCATAAAGTTCGAGTTCTGCAAATCTGAATCTGACTCATGCCAGCCTGACGCAAAGTATCTGCTAACTTTTGGGCAGCAGTCTCGTCAGTAGTGTGAAAAAAGAAATCCACGGAAAGAGTCGTGTTTTCGGTGACGCCAGACTCCTGCCATTGCTGCCAAAGCGATTCATCTTTCGCTAATTCGCCTTCAAGCGACGAGTCTACTCTGTATGCTTTCAGAATTGCGGCGTCGAACCGACTGGCAAGTGTGAGGAACTCGTCTCCCCAGTCGCTGGGGACACTGACCCTTTGAATTGGGCCGCTCGCCAGAAATAGAGTCTCGATCTCCGTTCGATTCGGTAACTCACCACTCTCAATGCGTGAGATAAGACTATCAATCTCACGAAATGCTGCTGTGGCGTCCTCCCAAGAAGCCAAAGAAAAGTTGTTTCCTGATCGCCCCAGCAACTTTCGCGCTTCGTGCAAAACTTCAATAAGTCTGTGGTGCGTCGCTTTCACTTGCCACGCTCGAACACCCATCGCTTGGCCTTCGCCTCGAAGCGCGGCAGCGCGCCGGGCGGCGTGGCGCTCACCGGCACGCGCAACGACAGCGCGGTGTGGAAGCGCCGTTCCAGCTTGGCGGCCAATGCGGGCGCGTCGGCGCAACCGGGCGTTGGCTCGATTTCCACGCGCAGTTCCGTCATCGCGTTCGCGGTGGCGACGTGGACGCGGTATTCCGCCACGCCGCCGAGGTCGTGGATGATTTCATCCACGGCGCTGGGATAGATGTTCATGCCGCGCACCACCACCATGTCGTCCACGCGGCCCAGGATGCCGCCTTCGAGCGCGAGAAATAGCTCGGCGTCGCGCGCGCCGAGCGTCGCGGGCCTGGCCCTCACCAAGTCGCCCGTGCGATAGCGGAGCAGAGGAGAGCCGGTGCGGCCGAGATTGGTGAGAACGAGTTCGCCGGGTTCGCCGGGCGCTACGGGCTGGAGGGTCTGCGGATGGATGATTTCGGCGATGTAGGAACTCTCAATGACCCGCAGCGCACAGGGCCGCGCGGGGTCTTCGTAGCTCACGGGGCCGATTTCCGTCATGCCGTGGTGGTCGTGGACGCGTGCACCGGGCCAGAGCGCCTGGAGGCGTTCGCGCACGGCGGGAATGCAGCCGCCCGGCTCGCCCGCGACGCTCAAGAGGCGCACGGGGGATTTGCGCAAATCCATTTTTTCCTGCGCCGCGACTTCGGCGAGGTGAATGGCGTAAGTCGGCGTGCAGCAGAGCACGGTGGCCTGTTGCTCAAGGATGTTCCGCAGCCGCGCCGCGCTGGTCATGCCGCCGCCGGGCAGCACGAGCGCGCCGATGCGCACCGCCGACTCGAACGCCGTCCAGAATCCGAGAAACGGCCCGAACGAGAACGCAAAAAAAATCCGGTCGTCGTGCGTGACACCACCGGCGCGATGGACGCGCTCCCAATTGCCGAGCATCCATTCCCAGCTCTCGTTGGTGTCGAGCCAGCGCAACGGCGTGCCACTCGTGCCGCTGGTCTGGTGGCAGCGCGTGTAGCGGGCAAGCGGGAAAGTGAGGTTCGTGCCGTAAGGCGGATTCGCCGTCTGGTCGGCGACGATTTCCGATTTGGTCGTAAGCGGATAGCGCGCGGAAAAGTCCGCGAGGCTCGTGATGTCGCCGGGCTTTAGTCCCGCCGCCGCGAGTTTGCGCGTGTAAAACGGGTTGGCCGGCACGAGCGCGGCGAGCAGCGTGCGCAGTTGGGTGAACTGGTGCGCGGCGAGGGCGGCGCGGTTGGGGAATGTGTCGGGCATTCTAATCAATCAATTCAGCCGCAAAGAACGCAAGGAAACGCAAAGAGGGAAATTCTTTGCGTGACTTTGTGTTCTTTGCGGCCATGAAAAATGTTTGGCCGAAGTTGCGGCCTACTTCCCCGGCGGATTCGCCGGGGCGGTCGGCGCGGCGGCAGGCTTTGCCGGCGCGGGCGGATTCGGTTTGTAGAGCGTGACGAGCGCGCCGCCGGTGAGGGCCAGCACGACGCCGAGGAAGAATTGCGGACGGATGCTGCCAAGTCCGCCGGCGGGCGGATGCAGCGCGATGGCGACGAGCGCGTTCACGACCGGCGCACCCGCGAAGACGATGGCCATGACCTCGGGCGGCTTGCCTTTCGCGCCGAAGGCCAGCAGCACGCCGAACGCGCCGATGGCCCCGACGATGCCCGCGATGAGCGACCACACCCAGCCGCTCGTGGTGTAGCCGCTGAAGGCCGCGCCCTTGCTCATCAGCAGCGCGAGCGGCGCGAGCACGGCGGTGAGGAAGTAGGCGATGCCGACGAAGAGGAACGCCTTGTAGCGCCCGTTGACCGGGTCGCCCATCGAGGTCTGCCCGATGTGCAGGAAGATGCCATAGACGCCCCAGGAGACGACGGTGAGCAGCGAGAAGTAAAGCCAGGCGAGGCCGGGCGCGGTGGAATTTTCAGCCATAAGTTTGTCCGTTAATTTTTCGCATCATAGTCGGCGGAAAACTTTACTTCAAATGCTTTGTCGGCGTAGCTTTGCCGCGATGAAGCACGCTATCGTCGGAATTGTTTTTCTCGCCGCGCTGCTGTTCGGCGGCTGCGCGACCTCCACCATCCAAAGCCGCCGGCTGGAGCGGCTCGCAGCTTACGACGCGCTGCCGCCGGAGACGCGGGCGTTTGTGGACCAGGGGCAAATCCGCGTGGGCATGAGCGCGGACGCGGTCTATATCGCGTGGGGAGCGCCGGCGCAAATCCTCCAGAGCGAGAGCGGCGCGGGCGTCACGACCACGTGGCTGTATCACGAGACGGTGTTGCGCGAGCGCACCCGCTGGCACTACCGCACAGTGACGCGCGGGCATCTCGTTTTTCTGGAGCGCTGCCCGGAGCGCGAGGCCGAGGCGGGCAGCTACGTGAGTGCGCAAATCACTTTTGTCAACGGCGCGGTGAGCACCTGGCAGACGCTGCCGCGGCCGGTGTATTGATTTGAATTGCCCCACGGCCCACGACAGTCCAACGCGCACAGTCCAATTATGCAAACACTCCTCCGTCCCGCGCTCTTTTCGCTCGCCTTGAGCATCGCCACTTGTTTTCAACTCGCCGCCGCGCCCGAGGCGTTTGAAATCGGGCCGGACAACAAGGATCAGCTCCCGCGCGGCAAGGAGGCCGACGGCATCATCGGCGACTTCGTGCTGCGGAACCGCCGCGTCGAGGCTGTCATCTCGGCGAATGTGCCGCTGCGCCGCGCGAACATGAGCACCTTCTACGGCACCAACGGTGTCACGCCCGGCTGCCTCTATGACCTCACGCTGCGCGGCGCGAACAATGATCAGATCGTCGTCTTCACGCCGTCGGGCCAGCAGGGTTTTGTTTCCTACGTGCGCGTGGCGAAGGACGGGCGCGACGGCGAGGCGGTGATCGAGACGGTCATTTCCGCCGCGATGAACAACGGCGTCTACAAGCGGCACGAATACCGTTTGCGCGACGACTGGCAGGGATTGCTCATCGTCACCACGATGCGGAACGACGGCAAGACCGCGCGCAAGGGCACGGTGGAGGATCGCTGGACGAAGTTCGCGACCAACGGCGTCGCGGGCGACATCACCTGGGCCGATGCCGAAGACCCGGCGGACAAATGCGGCTACGCCTACGCGTGGATCGAGCGCGACGGGATGAAAGCGCCGCCGAAGGAAATTGAAATCAAGCCGGGCGAGCAAATTTCCTTCGCACGGTTTCTTGCGGTCGGCACCTCGCCGGCGGAGGCGCTTGGTGTCGTCGCGGCGCAGCGGGGTGCGGTTGGATATGTTTCCGCAAAAATCACAAATCCGCAGCGCGAGCCCCTTCCGACTGTGCGGGTTTGGTTTTCCATCAGCGGAAAAAATATCGTCGCTTACCCCGACGCTCTGGGAAAATTCAAAATTCAGTTGCCGCCGGACAGTTATGAAGTGGAAGTAGAAGATTTTGGTGCCAAACTGCCGAAATTCATTCGCACGGTGAAGGTCGGCGAGGAAGAAAAAATCTCTGTCACAATGTTCTCCGCTCCGGCCATCTTTTTTGATATCCGCGATGAGTTGGGCAAAAGCATCCCTTGCAAGGTTCAATTCAAAGGCATCGACGGCACACCTTCGCCGCAGCTCGGCCCGCAGAACCGTGCGCACGGCTGCGTGGATCAGTATCATTCCGAGCGCGGCGATTTCCGCGTAAATGTGCCGGAAGGCGAATACGAAGTCGTGGTTACGCACGGCATCGAGTTCAGCCACCTCAAGCAACGCGTGAGGGCGGGAAGACATATTGGTGCTTCTGTTAAAGGCACACTAATACGTCTCGTGGACACGCGCGGCTGGGTCAGCGCGGATTATCACAACCACTCCACGCCCAGCGGCGACAACACCTGCGGCACCGACGACCGCATCATCAACCTCGCCGCCGAGCACATCGAGTTCGCGCCGACGACGGAGCACAACCGGCTCTACGACTGGCGTCCGCACATCGAGCGGCTCGGCCTTGCGCGCGAAATCCAGACCGTCAGCGGCATGGAACTCACCGGCGGCGGCGCGCACTTCAATTCATTTCCGTTCACGCCGGAGCCGTTCACGCAGGACAACGGCGCGCCGGTGTGGAGCAAAGACCCGCGCATCACCGCTGTCACGCTGCGGAATCATCAGGGCGAAAATCCCGACCGCTGGATTCAGATCAACCATCCCGACATGGTGGAGAACTTCATTGACCGTGACGGCGACGGGCGCGAGGACGGCGGCTTTCTCGGTTTGCCGTCGTTGATTGACGGCGTGGAGACGCAGAACTACAGCACGGCGCAGATTCTCTCCAAAGCGCCGTTCACGATTACGCGCGACATTCGCACGGGCAAGGAGTCGGTGAACTATCTGCGTGAGTTCATCTGGCTGCAATTGCTCAATCGCGGCCATCGCTACTGGGGCATGGCGGTGTGCGACGCGCACACGGTCTATGGCAACGGCGTCGGCGGCTGGCGGATGTATATGCCCAGTTCCACGGACGAACCGGCGCTGATTGACTGGAAGGAAAATTCCCGCAACGCGCGCGCGGGCCGGAGCATTCTCACCAGCGGGCCGTTCCTCGAAGTGAAGACCGAGGACGGCACGCTCGCTGGCGGACAGACGCGCGCCATCGGCGGCGGCGTGAAGCTGCGCGTGAAAGTGCAGTGCACGGACTGGCTGGACATTGACCGCGTGCAGGTGCTGGTGAACGGGCGGCAGCGCGCCGACTTGAATTTCACGCGCGCGTCGCACCCGGAGTTTTTTCAGAATGGCGTGGTGAAGTTTGACCGCGAGATCACCGTGCCGTTGAGCCAGGACAGCCATCTCATCGTCGTCGCCATCGGCGAAAACTCCGATCTCTCGATTGGTTACGGCACGAGCGGTCAGGCGAAGATCAAGCCGTGCGCCTACAACAATCCCATCTTCGTGGACGTGGACGGCGGCGGCTTCACGCCGAACGGCGACACGCTCGGCTGGCCATTGCCGGTGAAAAAGCTGAACGTGGACGAGGTAAAGAAGCAGCTCGCCAACGCCGACGCCAAACCGGCGGCCCCCGCGTCCGCGCCGGAAATCAAGAAGAGCACGAAGGCTGGCAAGGCGAAGAAGTGAGCGCGCGGCTGCCGCCGATGACGGCTTTCCCGGCGGGGAATCTTTTCGGGCGCAACCCCTTCTGCGGCGCGCGGTTTGGCGGGCGGAAATCCCGGTATTTTTGCGGAATGAATAACTAGTTGATTCGCGGGACGTTTTACCTTACAAAAAGCCCCCTATGAAGATTTCAAAATCGCTGTTGGCCATCATTTGCCTGAGCCTGTTGTGCTGCTGGAGTCCGATTGCGCTGCGCGGCGCGCGGGCCGCCACCACCGAGGACAAGGCCGCCAAGGCGGCGGCCAAGCAGGCCAAGGCCGAGGAGGAAGCCCGTAAAAAGGCTCTCGCCAAGGCCAAGGAAGAAGCCGAGGCCCGCGCCAAGGCCGAGGCCAAGCTGAAGGAGGAACTCCGCAAAAAGGCCGAGGCCGAGGCCAAAAAAATCGCCGACGCCAAAAAGGCCGCCGCCGCCAAGGCCGCCGCCGAAGCCGCCAAAAAGGCCAAAGCCGAGGCGGACGCCGCGAAAAATTCCGGAGCCAAGGCCAAGGAAGAAGCCGCCAAAAAAGCCAAAGCCGAGGCCGACGCCAAGCGCGCCGCCGAGTTGAAGGCCAAGGCGGAAGCCGACGCCAAGAAAAAGGCCGAAGCCGAAGCGAAGAAAAAAGCCGAGGCCAAGGCCAAGGCCGACGCGGAAGCCAAGAAGAAAGCCGAAGCCAAGGCGAAAGAGGAAGCCGCCAAAAAAGCCAAGGCCAGCACTCCGACGAAGACCACGGCCACCACGCAAAAATCTTCCGGCAGCAAGCAGACCTCCACCAAGAGCGCGGCTTCCGCCCCGGCCCGCTCCTCCGGCCAGCCCGGCGCGGTTCTCGACGAGGAGGCCGCCGCCAAGGCGCGCGCGCTCGCCCGCACGCGCGAAGAGGCGCTGATCGCCGCCGAGGCCGATGCCAAGGCCGAGTTGCTCGCGCGTGTTCGCGGCGCCGGTTCTGTTCGCAGCCGCGCCGACGCCCCGCGCCCCGCTGACACGAAGGCACCGGCCAAGACGACTTCCACCAAGAGCACCTCGCAGCCCTCCAAGTCCACGACCACCAAGCCGACGACCTCTGGCACTCCCTCCAAGTCCTCCATGGATGCCAAGGCCAAGGCTGACGCCGACGCGAAAAAGAAAGCCGAAGTCAAGGCCAAGGAAGACGCCGCCAAGAAAGCCAAGCTGGAGGCCGAAGCCAAACGGAAGGCGGAAGCCGACGCGAAAAAGAAAGCCGAGGCCAAGGCCAAGGCCGACGCCGAGGCGCTGAAAAAGGCCGAGGCCAAGGCCAAGATGGATGCGGAAGTCCAGAAACGCATGGCGGCCAAGGCGGCGGCGCAGCCTTCCACCACACCGCCCTCCGCTCCCGCCAAGCCGGCGGCTCCTTACACGCCGCCGCCGACCTTCACTCCGTCCGTTCCGCCCACGGCTGGCAAGTCCGCCGCCGTTCTTTCTGCGGAAGAAAAAGGCCGCGCCGCCGCCGCCGCGAAAGTCGAACAGGCGAACCGCGAGGCTCGCGCCATGCAGGAATACAAGAGCACCAAGGCCGCCGAGGACGCCCGCAAGCAGGCCGAGTCAAAGGCCAAGGTGGACGAATACAAGAAGGCCATCGCCGAGCGCGACGCGCGTCTCGCCGCCGAGCGCGCGGCCTATCAGCAGGCCCTCGATGAGGCCCGTGCCGCGCGCGATCCGAAATTCAAGGCCGAACTTGAAGCCAAAAACGCCCGCGCCGCCGCTCAAAAAGCCAAGGCCGAGGAAGCCGCCCGCAAGAAGATGGCTGAAGAAATCCAGCGTCAGGCCCAGAAGGAAGCCGCCGAGCGCCTGAAGGCCGAAGCCAAGGCCCGCGAAGCCGCCACCGCCCAGATGAAGGCCGAGGAGGCGGCGCGCAAAAAAGCCGCTGACGAAGCCGCCAAGAAAGCCAGGGCGGATGCCAAAGCTTCCGCCACCAAAGCCCCTGTCGTCAAAGCCCCCGCTGCCAAAGCCCCTTCAAAACCGTCAGCCACCACCACCTTGCCGCCGTCCAAGCCCGCGACTCCGAAATCCGTGGCGATGACCGTTGAGCAGCGCAAGGCCGAAGAAGCCGCGCGTCAGGAAGCCGCCAAGCGTGCCAAAGCCGAAGCCAAAGCCCGTGAAGCCGCCGCCGCCCAAATGAAGGCCGAGGAGGCGGCGCGCAAAAAGGCCGCCGAAGCCGCCGCCAAGAAAGCCAAAGCCGATGCCGCGATGACTCCCAGCCAGAAGGCCAAGGCGCAGGAGGCCGCGCGCAAACAGGCCGAAGACGAAGCCAGAAAAGCGGCCGAGGCCCGCGAAAAGGCCGCCAAGGCCGAAGCCAAGGCCCGCGAGGAAGCAGCCAAGAAAGTCATGGCGCAGCAAAAAGCCGCCGCCGCCGCGCCCTCCGCCGAAGCCAAGGCCCGCGAGAAGGCCCGCCTCGAAGCCGAGAAACGCGCCAAGGCCGAGGAGGCCGACCGCGCCAAGGCCGCCGAAGCCGCGATTATCAAAGCCAAGGCCGACGAAGCCGCCCGCTCCAAGGCCCGCATGGTTGCGCTCGAAGAAGACACCCGCCGCCGCCGGGTGGAGGCCGACTTCCACAAGTCCACCGACACCCAGATGCGATCCGCCACCGAGCAGACCCTCACCCGCAACCGCGTGGACGACGACGAGGCGGCCATGCAGCGCAAGGCCGACGAGATCAACCGCCTCTTTCTCCGCAAGGAGTCCGAGGCCGCTGCGCGCGCCGCCGCCGAGCCCACCTTCATCACCCCGCGCTCCCGCGACCGGGAAACCATGGACGCCCGCAGCCAGCTTGAGCTTGGCAAGGCGGCGGCCAAGGCCCGCGCCGACGCCGACCGTCAGTCCAAGGCCGAGATGGACGCGCGCAAAGCCGCCGAGCTGGCCCGCGCCCGCGCCGAGGCCAAAGTCCGCGAAGACGCCACCCAGAGTGAATCCCGAATGCGTGCCGAGGCCGCCCGCAAGGCCAAGGCCGAAATTGACGCCCGCAAGGCCGCCGAGGAAAAAGCGCGGGCGATGGCCAGACAACAGGAAGAGCAGCGCAAAGACGCCGCCGCCGAGGCGAAGAAAAAAGCCGACCAGATGAAGAAGGCCGAGATGGAAGCCAAGGCCAAGGCCGAGACGGACGCGAAGAAACGCGCCGAGGCCGAAGCCAGTGCCCGCGCCGAAGCCGCCAAGAAGGCCGAGGCCGAAGCCAGGAAACAGGCCGAAATCCGCCAGAAAGCCGAAGCCGAGGCCCGCGCCAAGGCCGAGGTTGAGGCGAAAAAGCAGGCCGAACTTCAAAAGAAGGCCGCAATCGAAGCCAAGGCCAAGGCCGAGCTCGACGCCCGGAAAAAAGCCGAGGCGGAAGTCAGCGCCCGCAGTGACGCCGCCCGGAAAGCCGGGGCCGAAGCCAGCCGGCTCGCCGACGCGCAGAAGAAAGCCGAAGCCGAAGCCAGGGCCCGCGGAGACGCCGCCAAAAAGGCCGAGGCCGAGGCCCGCAAACAAACGGATCCCAAGAAGCGGGCCGAATCAGTGGCCCGGGTTCAGGCCGCGCTGGACGCGAAGAACAAGGCCGAAGCCGAGGCCAAAGCCGCCGCCGCCGCCGCCAAAAAGGCCGAGGGCGAAGCCCGGCAGCTCGCCGACCTTCAGAAGAAAGCCGAGGCCGAGGCCAAGGTTCGCGCCGCCGCCGCCCAAAAAGCCGAGGCCGAAGCCCGGAGGCAGGAAGAGGGCAAACGGGCGGCGGAAGCGGAAGCCAAAAAAATGGCGGAGAAACAGCAGAAGGCCGCGGCGGAAGCCCGCGCCGAAGCCGCCAAGAAGGCGGAAGCCGAAACCATGAAGCGCGAGGCGGCCAGGCGGAACGCGGAAGCCGAAGCCAAAAAGCTGGCGGAGAAACAAGCGAGGATCGCCGCCGAGGCCCGTGCCAAGGCGGAAGCCGACGCGAAGAAAAAAGCCGAGGCGGAAGCCAAGGCCCGCGCCGAAGCCGCCCGCAAGAGCGCGCCCGCCGTGGATGCCACCCGCGCCAAGGCCCAGGCCGAAGCCGCCAAGAAGGCGGAAGCCGAGGCCAAGAAGCGCGACGAGCTTCAGAAGAAAGCCGAGGCCGACGCCAGGCGCATGGCGGACGAGAAGCGCGCCGCCGAGGAAAAGGCCCGGGAGAAGGCCCGCCGCGACGCCGAGAAGAAGGCCAAGGCCGAGGAGGCCCGCGCCAAGGAAATGCAGAAGAAGGCCGGTGCCACCACGGCGAAGCCCGCCCCCGTGAAGCCGGCGGTTTCTGCTCCGGCCCCCAAGAGCACGTCCAAGCCGGCGGCCCCCGCCGTGGCGAAGAGCAAGCAGCAGCGGCTGGAGGATCTGCTCAACCTCTACAAGGCCGACAAGATTTCGGCGAAGGAATACCACGCGCAGCGCGCCAAGATTCTGGCCGAGCCTTGAGGCATTCCTCCAATTCGATCACATGAAGCGCAGGCCGGTGCCTGCGCTTCATTTTTTTGGCAGAGCGGTTTTCACCCCGCACTGGATGCTCATCACGCCGCCGAGCAGGCTGACGACATGCGTCTCGGCGCAACCCGCCGCGCCCAGCGCCGCCGCGATTTCGCGCGGGGCGGGATACGATTGCAGCGATTCCAAAATGTAGGCGTGTGTCGCGCGGTCGCCGCAAAAAAGTTTCCCGAACACCGGAACCACGCCGCGGAGATAGGCGAAGTAGCACGCCCGCCACGCGCGGTTGTCGGGCTTGCCGAAATCCAGCACGAGCAGCCGCCCACCGGGTTTGGCCACGCGCACCATCTCGCGCAGGCCGGCCTCCACGCTGGCGAGGTTCCGCAGCCCGTAGCTGATGGTGACGATGTCGAAGGAGTTCTCCGCAAACGGCAGGTTCAATGCGTCGCCTTGGATGAAACGCACCCGCTCCGGTTCACTTTTTCCCTTTTCCTTTTTCCGTTTGCCTTCCGCGACGGCGAGCATCGGCGCGCTGAAGTCCACACCCGTCGTGTCCGCGCCGGCGCGGGCCAGCGCGAAGGCCACGTCGCCGGTGCCGCAGCACAGGTCGAGCGCGCGCAGGCCGGGCGCGGGGCGGGCGAGTTGCAGCAGCCGGCGCTTCCACCAGCGGTGCAGGCCGAAGCTCTGGAGGTCGTTGATGAGGTCGTAGCGCGGCGCGATGGCGGCGAAGAGATCGCCCACCCGTTCGGCGCGCTGCGCGCCCGGCGCGTAAAATTTGTTGGGCATGGGCGGGGTGAAGTTCCGGCAAATCAGCGCGGGTGAAAATAATCGCAGTGCACCGGCGGCCTCACGGGGCGGGCGGCGGGCGGTTCGTCGCGGCCTCCTGAAAACGGATGACCGTCTCGCCGGGCCGGGCGTAGCCGAGGCGCTCGCGCGCGAGGCGCTCGACGGTCTTCGGATCATTGCGGAGCGCGTCCACGGCGGTCTTCAACTGCCGCGACCTGGCCTCCTCAAGCGAAACCTGCTCCTTGAGCCGGAGAATTTCCTCGCGCATCCGCTGGTTCTGCCGGAGCAGCGGGGCATACGCGCCGGCCACGGCGACGAGGATGGACGCGATGAGCAGAAACGCGATGACCTTGGTGAGCTTGTCCCAGATGCCGAGGTCCACTTTCATGGCGCAAATAAAACCACAAGCCCCCGTGAACGGAAGCAAGAAAGCGCCCGCCCGATTTTTTGCCGCCCGCGCGGCGCGGTTGTGGTAAAATCACCCGCGTGAACTGGATGACTCGAACCGCGCTGGCGGCCGCCCTGTTTGCCGTGGTCAGCGCGGCCCCGGCGGCGGCCTCCTACAGCGCCACGCGCCTGGCGAACGGGAAGTTTGATCTGGAATTTAGCGGCCTCGGCGCGGCGCAATACGTCATCCAGGCCACGACCAACTTCACCGCGTGGACGGATCTCGGCTTCATCCAGCCGACGAACGGCGCGCTGCGGTTCGTGGACAATGGCGCGACCAACCTGCCGCTGCGCTTCTACCGCGTCGTGAGCAACCTCGACTTGCTGACGCTCTCCGGCACGGTGCGCGACTTTTATACGTCCGCGCCGGTGACGAACGCCGCCGTCAGCACCACGCTGGATCCGCGCACGGCCGTCTCGGACGGCAACGGGCTGTTCTCCATCGTCACCACCATTCCGGCGACGAACAGCAGTTTCACCTACACCATCAACGTCTCGGCCGGCGGCTACAACTCCGCGAGCCTCTCCGGCCCGTGGCCCGTTCACCTGCAAAACCTCGACGTGCGCCTCGTGCCGCCGCCGAACAACGACCATTTCGCCAACCGCATCCCGCTCACCGGCACGGCGACGAACACGAGCGCGTCGAGCCTGGGCGCGAGCAAGGAAGCCAACGAGCCGGATCATGCGGGCAACACGGGTGGCAAATCCGTCTGGTGGAGATGGACGGCACCCGCAGCCGGCGAGGTCACGATTGACACCGTGGGCAGCGACTTCGACACGGTGCTGGCGGTCTATCAAGGCACCGCCCTTTCCAACTTGAGCACGAACGAGGTGGCCAGCAGCGACGACACCCTGACGAACAACGCGAGCGCAGTCACCTTCACCACCGTCGCCGGGCACGTGTATCAGATTGCCGTGGATGGCCTCTTCGGCGCGGCGGGCACGGTGCAGTTGAACCTGATCTTCCACGGGCCGCCCGCGAACGATAAGTTCATCAACCGCATCCTGCTCACGGGGACGAATGTTTCCGTGACGGGGGAAAATTTCGTCGCCACCAAGGACACGGGCGAGCCGGCCCATTGGGGGGCTGAATCGGGCGGCAAATCCGTCTGGTGGTCGTGGACAGCACCCGCCTCCGGGCCGGTGACGATCAGCACGGTGGGCAGCGATTTTGACACGGTGCTCGCGGTCTACACTGGCACGGCGGTGGGCAGCCTCACGCTGAAGGCCAACGATGACAGCACGGGCGACGGAGGCACGGGAGAAGTCACCTTCAACGCAGAGGAGAGCAGGACATACCAGATCGCCGTGGACGGTTTCAGCGCCACGGACGCCGGGAACATCGTGCTGACGATCACCCAGCCGTGACAAGGCGGTGCGGTCTCGCTTTTCCCAGCCACCGCAAGCATTACTCCATGGCCGGTTCCCTCCACGCGTGGCCGCAAGATTTGCAGCGCCACTGCCTGGTTGAAAGCGCGGCCATGTTGTTCATGAAGCGAATGACCAACGCCACGGCGCAGACGGCAACCAGGACGGCACCCGCCGCCATGATCAACAGGACTCCCTTGATGCTGTTCAGTGCCAGCCCCGCCAGCACGGCAATGGCCGTCAGCCAGAAAAACATCGTCGCAATGCGGTCGGTCATCCGAACCTGCTGAATTTTCATCCCGCCACATTTGGGGCAGGACGAGTGCCCCGGCATTTGTGGCTGACTGGCACGCATGCTTTTTGCCGCGTCACCACTTCAACTCCTGCAGCCGCCGCGCTACTTCCTCCGCGTTGGCGCGGCTGTTGAAGGCGCTGATGCGGAAGTAGCCCTCGCCCTTCGCGCCGAAGCCGCTGCCCGGCGTGATGACCACGCTGGCGTCGCCGAGAATTTTGTCGAACGCCTGCCAGCTCGTGACGCCCTTCGGCGTCCGCACCCAGAGGTAGGGCGCGTTCTGCCCGCCGAAAACTTTCAAGCCCGCCTTCTTCGCGCCCGCGCGCAGCACGATGGCGTTGCCCATGTAATGGTCAATGAGCGCGCGCACCTGCTGCTTTCCTTCCGGCGAGTAGAGCGCCTCGGCGGCGCGCTGCACGATGTAGGAGACGCCGTTGAACTTGGTGCACATCCGGCGGTTCCAGAGCGGATGGAGCGGCTTCATCTCGCCGGTCTTCGTCGCCGCGAGCAGCGTCTTGGGCACGACGGTGAAGCCGCAGCGCACGCCGGTGAAGCCGCCGTGCTTGGAATAGCTGCGGAACTCGATGGCACATTCACGCGCGCCGGAAATCTCGTAAATGGAATGCGGCAGCGCCGGGTCGCTGATGTAGGCCTCGTAGGCCGCGTCGAAGAGAATCACGGACTTGTGTTCCAGCGCGTATTTCACCCAAGCCTCAAGCTGTGGGCGGTTGGCCGCCGCGCCGGTCGGGTTGTTCGGTGAACAGAGATAAATCACGTCCACGTGCTTCTTCGGCGGTTCGGGGATGAAGCCGCTGCTCGGTTTGCACGGCAGATAAACCAGTTTGCCGTAGGCGCCCGCTTCGTTCGCCGGGCCGGTGTGGCCGGCCATCACGTTCGTGTCCACATAGACGGGATACACCGGGTCGCTGATGGCGATTTTGTTTTTCGCGCCGAGGATGTCGAGGATGCTGCCGGTGTCGCACTTGGTGCCGTCGCTGACGAAAATTTCATCGTCGGCCACGTCGAGGCCGCGGCCGCGGAATTCATTTTGCGCGATGGCGGCGCGCAGCCACTCGTAGCCCTGCTCCGGGCCGTAGCCGTGAAAAGTTTCGCGCGCACCCATGTCATCCACGGCCTTGTGCAGTGCGGCGATGACGGCGGGCGGCAGCGGCTCGGTCACGTCGCCGATGCCGCAGCGGATGAGGCGCTGGGCCGCGTCGGGGTTGGCTTCGCAAAAGGCCTTCACGCGCCGGCCGATTTCAGGGAAGAGGTAGCCGGCTTTGAGTTTGAGGTAATTGTCGTTGAGCAGGGCCATAATTTCAGAGTTCAGCTTGCAAAGCGCGGACGGTAGCGCAGCCGGTTTGGCGATGCAATAGCCCGCAAGCTGGCGCCATGTCCGCTGCGGAATGGCTGGTTTTGAGAAAATGGCAGGCTTATGCTCCGGCGTCATGGTTCACCTCGGCAAGCGCAACATACTCCCCATCGTGAGGGCTTCCGCCCCCGGTCTTTATCTCGACGGCGGCGAGCTGGGCGAAATCCTTCTGCCCGGACGCTATATCCCGCCGGACATCGCGCCCAAGGACAAGCTGGACGTGTTCGTCTATCGCGACTCCGAGGATCGGCTCGTGGCCACCACCGAGACGCCGCACGCGATGGTCGGCGAGTTTGCGTATTTGAAGGTGGTCAGCATAAACCGCCAGATCGGGGCGTTCCTCGACTGGGGGCTTGCCAAGGATCTGCTGCTGCCGTTTCGCGAGCAGAACATTCCGGTCCGCGTCGGGCAGCGCGTGATTGTGGGCGTGTTCCTCGATCCACAAACGAACCGCATCGTGGCCTCCACGCGGCTGAACCGGCACTTGAGCCGGGAAGCGCCGGCCTACTGGGAAGGGCAGCCGGTCAATTTCCTCATCACGAGCCGGACGCCGTTGGGCTACAACGCCGTCGTGGAAAACGCCCATCGCGGCCTGCTCTACCACAACAACCTCGCCGCCCCGCTCGAAATCGGCCAGAAGCTCAAGGGTTTCGTCCGCACCGTCCGGGCCGACGGGAAGATTGACTTGAGCCTCGACGCCGCCGGCTACCGGCGCGTGGCTCTGCTGACGGATTTGATCGCCCAGGCGCTGGCGCGCAACGGCGGACGCCTGGACTTTGACGATGACAGTTCGCCCGGGGCGATTCGCGAAACCTTTGGGGTGAGCAAGAAGGCTTTCAAGCAGGCGCTCGGCAAGCTCTACAAACAACGGCGCATCCGTTTCCTCAATCCGGGAATTCAACTGCTGGAAAACTCCTCCTGGCGGCCCGGGGGCTGATGACCGGGATCCGTCGCATCGCCTGGTTGTCCTGCGTGGCTTTCAACAAGTGGCGCGGCGGCCGGAGAGGCCGAAGCCGGCGGCGGTGGTGAGGCAGATGGAAGTCAGTTGATTACATCACTTCGCGGAGCGTCACTTCGCGGCCGAGTTCCAGCGAGCGCTTCGCGGCTTCGAGGGCGGCGATGACCTCCACCTCCTCCTCGACGGGCACGCTTTCCTTGCCGGTGATCACGAGGTCAAGGAACGCCTCCAGCAGGTAGGCGTAGAGGTTTTTCAAGTCAGGCGTGACGCTGCGCCAGCCTTTCTCGCCGTAGAGGTTGATCTGGTAGCCGGCGCGCATCTTCTCCCTGTCGGCAACCATGAGCACGACATCGCGATCCCTGCCGAAACGAATCCGCGCGACGTTGCTGCCGGGCTGGCCGACGTTGATCGCACTCACGGCTCCTTTGCCGAGCACGGCATAGATCATCGAGAGCGCATGGATGCCGTAATAGACGAGTTCATTGCCGCACACGGCGGTCGCGAGATGCACGGCACCGAGCTGCGGCAGTTCGCTGCGCAGCTTGATGATGTCGGGCACGAAGCGCAGGCTGCTGGCGGACATGAAGCGCGTCTTGGTTTCGCGCACGAGCTTGGCCACGGCGGCGGCCTCGCGCGCGGTCATCGCGAGCGGCTTGTCGCAGAACGTCGGCACGCCCTTGCGCAGGGGATGCAGCGCGTATTTCCACTGCGCGCCGCTGCCGTCGTCAATGATGAGCACGGCGTCCACGCCCTCGCTGCACTGCTCGGGCGTGTCGGTCACGGTCTCGATGCCGCAGGCGTCGGCCAGCGCACGGGCGGCGGCCTTGTCGGGATCCCAAAGTTTCACCACGCGCGCGCCTTCGAGCTTGCGGCCTGACTTGACAAAGGTGCCCTTGAACAGTTTGGCCTTCGCCTCATCCCAGCCGTTGAAAGTGGTGGCAAACGCGGTGCCGTGATTCGAGCCGGGCGTGCGCGGCTGTCCGGCAAGCCCGTAGGTGGCGGCGGAAATGAGCGCGAGCTTGAGCGGTGCTCGTGCAGCCTGACCGCGCCCGATGGCCGGGAGTCCGGCAACGGAGGCGGCGGCGAGGGCGCCGGCGGAGCGAATGACAAAGGCGCGGCGGTCAATCTGTGGACGGGGCTGGTTGTTCATGGTGAGTTGGTTTGAATCCACTGAATCTTGATGTAAGTCACAATCATGATTTTGTCTCCCTCATTTCACATCTTCACCACCAAGCCGCTTGCCGCCGACTGCTCGGCGGCGAGACACGCGCGCACGGCTTCGCGGGATTCTTCAGCCGTGATGACGGTGGGTTTCCCGCCTGTGGCGACGCAGTTCGCAAAGTAGGCGAGTTCGTCGCGCAACGCGCCGCGCAATTGGCCGTGGATCATCGGCCAGTAGGTCGTGTCCGGGCAGCGCGCGCCGGACTTGTCCACGATCATGAGGTTCGGGTGCGTGTCGTGGATGGAGATCGAACCTTCGGTGCCGACAACTTCGAGGCGCTCATCAATCTGGAAGGGCGTGGTGTCCGGCAGGCACCACACGGACTCCAAAATGCACGATGCGCCGCTCTCCAGCCGATACATCACCTGGCCGAGGTCGGGATTCGCGTGGGCGCGGAACTTCACCGTCTGCGCGTAGGCCGACACCGCGCGCGAACCGCTGAACCAGAACATCAGATCCGTGTCATGCACGCAGTCGCCGATGATGGGGCCGATCTTGTCGAGCACCGTGGCACCGACCCACGCGGGCAGGTTGCGGCGTGCATACATGGAAATGATCTTGCCAATCTTGCCCGCCGCGATCTCCTGCTTCGCGGCGGCATAGCGGGGATTGAAGCGGCAGATGTGCCCGACCATGAAGAAACCCCTGGCCGCGTTGGCCGCGTTCACGATGGCGTCGCAGTCGGCGAGGGTCGAGGCCATCGGCTTTTCGAGGAAGACGTGCTTGCCGGCTTGCAGCGCGGCGATGGCGGGCGCGGCGTGCTGATCCCACATCGTCGTGATGCTCACCGACTCCAGATCGGGATCGGCAAGCATCACATGATAGTCGGTGAAGGTCTTCTTCGCGCCGAACTTCTGCGCCACTTCGGCCAGCCGCCCGGAGTTGCGCGTGCAGACCGCGTGAAGCTCCACGTTGGGAATCGCCGCGAGCGCCTCGCAATGTTTCTCACCGAACCAGCCGAGACCGAGGACAGCGTGTTTAACTTTTTTCATAGGGGTGGTTTCTTGAAGTGCTGTTCAGATGGTGCGGATCGGGCCGTCGCACTTGGAGAGTTCGGTCAGCGCCGTGGCACCGGCCAGGGCGCGGATTTTCAGTTGATAGTTTCGCGTCTCGCCCGGCTCCAGAAACTGCTGCGCGAGCCGGTGCTTGTCGCGCGCGCTGCCGAGCAACGAGCCGGAGAAGGGCTCCAGTGCGCTGACATAGCAGCCGCGCGGGCCGAAGTGCTGCCAGTTCGCCATGCGCGGCAGCGCCTTCTTCGGGTAGCTGATTTCGAGGCCAAGCTGGAGCTTGTCGTTGATGAGACCGATGCGACACCAGCCATCGCGTTCCGCTTCGGCTTCCAAGATGAGACCTCGTTCGCCGTTGCCTGCGTGCTGCGGCAGGCCAGCGGGCACGCGCTTGAGTTTGTTCATCGCGGCGGCGGCGAGCGGCTGCACGATGTCCTGTCCCGGCGGTGGCGGCATGATCCAATGCTCCGCCTTGCCGCGATAAATGAAGCGCGCGCCACGGTCGAGCAGCGGCCAGCCGAGGTTGCAGTGGTAAAGCCAGTGATGCGCCGCGCGCGCGTCTCCGCGATTCGTCACGGCGTCAGCGATGCGAATCTCCGGCACCCCAAGCGTGCAGCGGAGGGTGCGGCGGATTTCAAAAATCGGCCCGAACGCGCGCGAGTCACGCACGATGAGGCCGAGTTCCATTTGTTGACGGCCATTGTGCGGGTCGGGATTGCGAAGCGTTTCGATCTGCGCGCACTGGCCGGAGTAGCGGCCGTGCAGCGAGGTTTTCACCCCGTCCTCCTCACGCGGGCCGCCCAAGTATTCCGGGCCGCAAGTCGTCACCAGCCCGCCCGCCCAGCCGCGCAGCCATTCCGCGCCCGCGTGATACGCCGCGCTCGGCGGCACGAGGCCATTGGGCGTGAGGTAGGCGAGCGAGAACTGGTTAAAGCTCGCATCCACGATGTCGCCCCCGCGGTCGAGTGCGACGGTGAAACGCAATCCCGCGCCCGTGTCGAACAGCGCCACACGCGTCGCGCACCCGCCACCCGCGCCCGGCGAATCCAGCGTGCCGGTGCGGATGCCGCCGAGTTGGAGGGCATTTTCAAACTTGGCGAGGTCGGGTTTCATCATTGCTTGCGGCTTCATTCTCCGTGTGAACGTATTTCGGCGTAGAGCGTGACGATCTCCTGGAAGGGCGCGGCGTAATACCCGCGGTAGTCCTCGCCCCGCTTGAGGCATTCATAGAAGGACTTCGCCCGGCCATCGTGCGGCGCGGAGCGCGAGTTTTCGTGAAGGATGTAGAGGTCGCTGCTGAAGCCTGCCAGTAGCCGGAGCTTCGC
The DNA here is from genome assembly GCA_016235585.1 of Verrucomicrobiota bacterium. Lineage (GTDB taxonomy): Bacteria > Verrucomicrobiota > Verrucomicrobiia > Limisphaerales > JACRJY01 > JACRJY01. Next base: position 27,857 of record JACRJY010000098.1, read on the forward strand.
CGTGTCGCGCATGATTCGCATGGCCGCACGATTCCTCCCGGCGGGGAGCGGCATATTTTTCTCCGCGTCATCATAGCCGGGGTAGCCGCCGCGCGGGGTGGAGTTGTAGTCCCAGGCGACGGTCACCAGATTCCACGCCACGGGCCGGGAGCCTGGATTGCGGGCCTTCACCCATTGCCGCAACGTGTCTGCGCCGAAGCCGGGTTGCAGCCAGTCCTCGGTGTTGCGCCGACCATGACAAAGGGCGCTCCAAGTGTCCGCCACGGCGGCGGTGAACGGGGCATCGAGCGCTTCGCCGGGCTGGAGTCCGAGCCGGATCAAGCCTGCCGGAAACAGGCGATCAAGAATAGGCGCGGCGGTGCCAAGATCGCGCTGCGCGGCGATGTCGTAGATCGCCAGGTGGTGCGCGTTGATCGTGTCACGGAAGAACTCCGCGACCGAAGCAAGTTCATCGGCAGCGAAGACCGGCGTCCTGGCGCGATCATACATCCGCAGCACCAGGGCCGGGACGATTTCCACCGACTGCGGACAGGCTTTGCGCCACCAGCGAAACAGCGTGCGCGCCTCCTCGACCGGCACCTCGCGATGATAAATAAGGTAGAGCCGGTTGGCCGCATACGTCGTGGTGAGCAGGCGGGCCGCACGCTCCACCTGCGTCTGCCATGGCATGACCGTAGCGGGGAAGTCAGGCCCGAAGTAGTTCCGCTGTGTCATCAGCCCCAGCGAAGCGTGAACCCAGAACGACCGCTCCAATGGCGATGCTTGCCCGGCATCCTTCACGATGGGCTTTGCCGGCTGCCCGGGCAACGCGACGCCAGCACTGAAGATCATCACGCTGATGAGCACGAGCAGCTTCCGCCCACCGTGCTTCGTCGTGGCGGCGAACTTTCCAGTGTGAATTAGTGCTGCGCGCATTTTCGGATTTCGAGTTCCGAGTTTCCGTGCAGAGGCTACCACGGCGGCAGCGCCATCGTGCCGCCGTCGAGCACGATGGAGGTGCCGTTGATGTAGCCCGCGTCGTCGCTGAGGAGGAACGCGGCGGTTTGCGCGATGTCGCCGGGCTGGCCGAGCCGACGCACGGGGATGCGGCGCGCGACTTCGGCGTAAAGTTCGGCGACCGGTTTGTCCCAGCCCTCGCAACTCGCCGCGAGCATCGGGGTGTCAATCGTGCCGGGGCAGATGCCGACGACGCGCACCTTGCCGGCGTGGTCGGTGGCGAGGCAGCGGATCATGGATTCGAGCGCGGCCTTCGAGGCGCAGTAGAGCGCGTGCGCCGGGAAGCCGATGAACGCCGCCACCGACGTCGTGATGAGAAAGACGCCCTTGCCTTGCCGCTCCATCACGGGCACGACGTGCTTCGCGGTCCAGAACACGCTCTTCACATTCACGCCCATGATTTTTTCCCACGCGGCGTCGTTGAACTCGGTGACCTTGCCCTTGCCCCACACGCCCGCGTTGCAATGCACGCCGTCAATGCGCCCGTAAAGCTCCACCGCGCGCGCGACCATCGCCTTCACGCTGTCCTCGCGCGACACGTCGGCGAACACGAAGCGCGCGTCGCAGCCCGCCGCGCGCAGTTCCTTTTCGAGCGCCGCGCCGCGGTCGTCCTGGTTCGACGCGATGACCACGCGCGCGCCGAGCGCCGCGAAATGCCGGCTGCACGCCTCGCCAATGCCCGACGTGCCGCCGGTGACGAGGAGGACTTTGTCATGGAGGGAGGTGCTCATAGTATCAATCCGGCGCGGCATTAAGAGCTCGTCTCGTCCTTTCCAGCGTAAAGACGAAGCATTGCTAACATCATTGGCATGTTCTGATACCCGAAAGGAACCATTTTCCGAGGAACCTCACCCGTATCAATCATCAATCCAGTTGTCGTGATTGTGACCTTCTTAATGTCGCGCATCGCAACAACCTCGCGGTGATTGCCGAAACAGATTTCAAGAGAGCTCCGCGTGACTACAACTGCACATTGGGCATAAAACCAAACGTAGAAAATGCCAATGAGAATCAGAATGACGCCGAAGCAGAACTGTATCATAGGTCTTCGACTCGCCGAAAGGCCGGCGAGGACCCAAACTCCAACCCCTATCAGCAAGAGCATCGCCCAATATGAGGTTGGCGATGTTCGGAACTTGGTGTCAGGAAATTCGGTGCTGCGGAACTTTTGCGCTCGTGCTTCACAAGTGAACGCTTGAATGAGGTTGGCGACGACACGAACTGCTGGCGTGAGAATCAATATTAGAATTGTCCCGCTGAATTCAGACATCGTCGTTCTTCCGTTCGTATTTTACCTCCACGGCAAATCGCTGTCGTTCTCGAACTTCATGAACTCGATCACCGCGCCGTCCTTCAGCACGAAGGCGACGGTGAAGTTCGGCGACGGGTTGAACGGCTCGATGAGCACGTTCTCGCCGCGCAACGCCGCGTCGAGGTCGTCCACGCGGTAGGCCACGTGCGGCAGGTCGCGCACGGGGCCGCGCACCGGGCTGTCCTTCTCGAAGCGCAGATACTCGACACGATACGGGTGCTTGCGCGGGTCGGTCACCCAGACCTTGGTGTCTTCCACGTAGTATTCGCCGGAATGACTCTCGTCCGTCGGCAGGCCGATGTGATGGAATGTTTTCATGATGCTTCAGCAGCCATGGCAGAAAAATTTGGGCAGAAAAATCAAAATTAAGTTCTCCATGTTCCTGCCCTAATTTTTCTGCCTCCCAAGTTCCTGTCTCGCCGCGATGGCGCGGTCGGCCATGCGGAAAAAATCATTCTCCGGCGCATAGCCGAGCACGGTGCGCGCGCGGGCGATGTTGATTTCAAACGGGTGATATTTCGGCGACGGAATCTCTACCGTCGGCACGCCGAGCTTCTTCGACAGATATTCCGCTGCGACGCGATAATCGAATGCCGCCGGCCCGGCGATGTTGAACGTCTGCCCGAGCGCGGCCGGATTGCCAAGCATCCGGTCGAACGCCTGCATCACGTCGTCCACGTGGACGATGTGCCGGCGGAGCGGCGTGCCGCGCGCGTCGATGAGGATGGGGATGCGTTCCTGCTTCGCGCGCACGAGGGCGAGCACGTCGGGGCTGACTTCGCCGAAACCGTGGCCCGGCTCGGCGGGGTTCACATTGCGGAGCAGCGAGAAGTGGTTGAGCAAATCGTCGCGCTCGAACACCCACGACGAGCGCAGCACGGTGACGGGCACGCCGTATTGGATGGCGTATTGCCCGGCCATCGTTTCCTCCATGACCTTCGAGAACGCGTAGTAGCCGGGATACGCCGTGCGCGCGTGGCCCTCGTCGATCGGGACGGGCTGCGGATAAAACCAGATTCCGAGCGCCGCGTCGCCGCCGAAGAGGATGAACTGCTTCACGCCGTGGCGCCGGCAGGCTTCGAGGATGTTGAACGTGCCGCGGATGCTCACATCGAAAAACGTGTCCGCGTCCTCCTTCGTGGTGGCCAGTTGCACGACGATGTCCGCGCCGCGCACGGTTTCATCCACCGCCTTCGCGTCGGCGATGCTGCCAGAAATGGAGGTGACGTTTTTGCCCGCGACCGGCGTGCGATGAATCAACGCCCGCACGGCGAGGCCGCGTCGCACGAGCACGGGCAAGGCGTGGCGTCCGAGTTTCCCGCTGGCTCCGAAGATGGCGACGGTTTTGCCGGTCATGGTGTCGTGAAGGCTATCTATTGACGCAGAGCATATCGCCATTCGCGGGAAAAAGGCATTGGTTTGAAACGTCAACTTTTGGTATTTTCCGGCCATGACACCGCAGCTGCAGGCCCAACGGTTTCAGCAGGCATTCATTGATCGCATGGGCGACGGCCTCCAGCTCTCCGCGCTGTTTGGCACGCTGCCGATGATCGCCTTTCTGGCCAAGGACAAGGAAAGCCGCTTCGTCTGCGCCAACGCCCGCACGCTGAAAATTTTCAACCTTGAACATGAGTGGCAGATGCTCGGCAAGAGGGATCGCGACTTCTTCCCGCGTGAACTGGCCGCAAGCTTCGTGGATGAAGACCGGCGCGTCATGCGCACGGGGAAGACGCGCACCTATTACTCGCAGATGGTGCCCGACATCAACGGCCCGCTGAACTGGTATGTCGTCTCGGTGGCCCCGCTGCGCGATGCGCGCGGACGCACCTGTGGCGTGGCCATCGTGCTCTACGACATGCACGAGGTCGGCGGCGTGACACACCATTTCCAGCAGCTTGAGCCCGCGCTGCGCGATCTGCATGCCCGCTTCCGCGAGCCCATCGAGACACGGCAGCTCGCCGCGCTGACGCACCTTTCAGAGCGGCAGTTCACGCGGCTTTTCAGCAAGCTGACGGGCGAGACGCCCATGCGCTACCTCATCCGCCAGCGCATCCGCGCCGCCTGCCAGGACCTCATCGCCACTGATCACACCGCCGGTGCCATCGCCCTCGACTGCGGCTTCTACGATCAAAGTGCCTTCACCCGCGCCTTTCGCGCGCAGACGGGGCAAACGCCGTCCGCGTATCGGCGGCGGCATCTCGTGGGGTTGGGAGTGCGAGGAGTTGGCGCGGTGCGGGCGGAGCGGCGGCGGCCATGAGGGATCCGCCGTTGAAGAAGCGCCGCCCGGACAGCCTTGCAGACATGCTTGAGTCCGGGGTCTGCTGACCGGGATCCGTCGCATCGCCTTGACCCCGCCGGGCGCGGCGGTTATAGAAGGCTCGTTCCGCCGGTGGATGGTGAAGCCGCGCGGCGTTTGGCCCTCATAGCTCAAATGGATAGAGCGGCGGTTTCCTAAACCGTTGATCCCTGTTCAATTCAGGGTGAGGGCACCAGCAGTTTGGTTGTCACGACATCACGCATGGGCAAGTTCTCTCTTCGGTTGGTCTGGCTGGCGCTGCTTGGCGGCGTCAGCGCGGGCTTGGCCAATGACGCCGTCATCGAGGGCACGGTCAGGCTGAACAAGCCGCCCGTCGCCGCGCCGCCCTCGGCGCAGCGTTATCAGGCGGGCAGCGTGCAGCCCGCGCCGCCGCCGCCGTCGCCGATGGCGGTGGTGTATCTCGAAGGAACTTTCCCCGCGCCCGCCACGAACCCGCCGACCGTCCGGCTCGGCCAGATGAAGCTCCAGTTCGAGACGGCGCTGCTGCCGGTGCAGAAGGGCACGCTCGTCGAGTTCCCGAACACGGACGACGTGTATCACAACGTCTTTTCCTACTCGAAGACCAAGCGCTTCGACTTGGGCCGCTACCTCAAGGATGAAAAGCCCGCCGCGCAGCGTTTCGACCAGCCGGGCGTGGTGAACCTTTACTGCGAAATCCATGAGCATATGCGCGGCGTCATTCTCGTGCTCGACACGCCGTATTTCACCAAGACCGACACCAACGGCGTCTTCCGGCTAGAGAACCTGCCCGCCGGGAAATTCACGCTCAAGGCGTGGTTGAACGAAAAGACGCCGCCTTACTCGCTGCCTGTCGAACTCGCGCCCGGCGCGAAGCTGCGCGTGGATTTGCCCGGCCAATGAATCCTTCTCCCGGCGGTGAACCATGCTGGCGTTGAGCTTCCGCACCAAACTGCTCTGGAGCATGATGCTCGCGGTGGCCTGTGTCGCCGGGGCCACGCTGGTCGTCACCCAGCGCAAGGTTCACGCCGAATACGAGAAGCTTTTCAACGAGCGGCTTGACGACCTCATCACTTATCTGCCCAAGGAGCAGGAGGCGCGCTTGAGCGCGGTGAAGGAGAAGTGCCGCGATCTCGTCCGCAACGTGCGCTTCCTTTCCGCCATCCGCGCCGGGGACGAGGAAATTCCCTATCTGCTGGCCCGTGACCAGTTGCTGATTGCCACGGGGATCGAGCGGACTCCCGCCGGCGACGATCCGGCCGCAAATGAAAGTGGCCCCGTGCGCGGCCAGCGGCAGGAGCGCCGCATCAGCGCCGCTTCGTCTTCAGGAAAAATGAGGCTTGGTTCCTTGGCGCGCCGGGTTCGCCAGGCCACTTCCATCGCGTTCGTGAACGCCGAGGGCAAACTGATCGAAGACCCGATGTGGAAACAGGCCGCCGCCTCGGTGCGCGAGCGCGTGCATCAGCAGATGGTCAAACTCGCCCCCATGCTCGGCTCGCTCGACAAGCAGGAGGTCGGTTATCTCGCCATGGACACGGCGAACGGCGCGGCAACGCTGATCGAAATCATTGTCACGCCCATCCGTGATTCCGTGACCGGGCTGACGGACGGTGCGATGGTGCTGGGTTTTCCGTTCCAGGACAATGGCGAGGAGGCCATCAGCGACGTGAGCGACGTGGACAACGGCGTGTGGGTGGGCGGGCGGCTCTTTTCACGGACGATTCCCGCCGCCACCGTCGCGGAATTGAACCAGCGCCTCCCCGGCGAAATCTCGCAGTTCAAGATGCCGCGCGAGCAGTTCCTCGTCACCGTCACGAACATCCCGCACCGCGTCTATTACACACCGCTCAACGCCGAGTCCAAGCTGCCCGTCGCCTACAAGGTCGGCCTCTACTCGTGGGAGGGCGCGCTCAAGGCGCAGCGCGAACTGCGCTGGCAGATTCTCGGCTTCAGCGGCCTCGCGCTGGTGGGCGCGCTGGGGTTGAGTTTGTTTCTCGCGCACAACCTCTCCGAGCCGCTCAACGCCCTCACCGCCGGCACGGCGGAGATTCAGCGCGGCAATTTCTCCGTGAAAATCCCCGTGCGCTCCCGCGACGAGATCGGGCGTCTCACCACGTCCTTCAACGAAATGGCCGAGGGCCTCGCGCTCAAGGATCGCTATCACAACCTGCTCCACATGGTCACGGACAAGGATGTGGCGCAGGAATTGATCAGCGGCAAATTCGCGCTGGGCGGCGAGCTGCGCGAGGCCAGCGTGATTTTCTGCGACATCCGCGGCTTCACCCCGCTCACCCAGGGCATGGATCCCGCCGAGGTCATCCAGATGCTCAACGAGCACATGACCGCGCTCGCCAGCGTCGTCAACGAGCACCACGGCATCGTGGACAAGTTCATCGGCGACTGCGTGATGGCCGTCTTCGGCGCGCCCAAGAGCTACGGCGACGACGCCGGGAACGCCGCGCTCTGCGCGCTGAAAATGATCCGCGAGCGCCAGCGGCTCAACGCATCCTCGCGCTACCAGATTGACATCGGCATCGGCGTCGCCACCGGCCAGCTCGTCGCCGGCAACATGGGTTCGCAGAACCGCCTCAACTACACCGTGCTCGGCGAGAACGTGAACCTCGCCGCGCGCCTCTGCAGCGTCGCGGGCCGCATGGAGGTCGTCATCAGCGCGGCCACGCTCGCGCAGCTCGGCGGCCGCGCGGAGGTGACGGCGCTGCCGGATTTGAAACTCAAGGGCTTTACCGGCGGCGTGTCCGCTGCCAAGCTCCTCGCCGTGAAACCGGCCTGACGAAGCATGAAATCCACACTCCAGTGTAGCGCAGGATGGCATCCTGCTGTGTCGCCGACTGGCAGTCGGCGAACGGGCGAACCCGCAGCGGAGCGCCCGGCCGGTTGCCAACCGGCGACACAGCAGGTTGGCAACCTGCGCTACCAGGGAAGCGCCCGCCGCCCTGCCTTTTGGAAAGCCCGCCTTGAACGGGAAGTTCGGGGCGGCAGTTTTTTCGCGCTTCTCGTCACCGTGCTGTCGTTGTTTCCCGCCGCGCCCGCACCCGCCGCCGATCTTTATTCGCTGCACGCCCATCTCGAAAACAAGCTCCACTACCAGTCGCCCAGCGGCTGGTTCCGCACGAAGCTCGGCGGCCTGCTCGACCTCGAGGGCTACACCATTGACCAGCGCCCGCCGGGGCTGCTGTTCAGCCGGCACGATTTTCTTTTCAACCCCCGCCTCTCGCTCTTTCTCGACACGCAGTTCGGCTCCCACTTCTACAGCCTCGTGCAGGTGCGCTTCGACCGCGGCTTCGACCCCGGCGTGATGCCCGATGGCGACATCCGTTTCGATGAATACCTCCTCCGCTGGACGCCGTTCGATGACGCACGGCTGAACGTGCAGGTGGGCAAGTTCGCCACCGTCTTCGGCAACTGGGTGCCGCGCCACGACTCCTGGCAGAACCCGCTCATCACCGCGCCGCTCGCCTACGAGAACGTGACCACCATCTCCGACGGCGCGGCCCCGGCCTCGCCCGCCGCGTTTCTCGCCCGCCGGTCCACGCCCGACGCGAAGGGCGCGTGGCTGCCGGTTCTATGGGGGCCGGTGTATGCCAGCGGCGGCTCCGTCTTCGGCTCGGTGGAGAAGTTCGACTACGCCTTCGACTTCAAGAACGCCTCCCTCTCCTCGCACCCGTTCGTGTGGGACGCCACCGACCTCGGCTGGGAAAATCCCGTCGTCAGCGGGCGCGTCGGGCACCGGCCCAATGCCGCGTGGAACGTCGGCGCGTCCTTCAGCTACGGCGCGTATCTGCTGCCCTCGGCGGCGGCCACGCTGCCCGCCGGCAAAGGGCGGGGGGACTACCGGCAGATCACCGTCGGGCAGGATGTGAGCTTCGCGTGGCACCACTGGCAGGTCTGGGCCGAGGCCATCGCCTCGCGCTTCGAGGTGCCGAACGTGGGCGACGCCGACACGCTCACCTACTTCATCGAGGCGCGCTACAAGATCGCGCCGAACCTCTTCGCCGCCGCGCGCTGGAACCAGCAGTTCTTCGACAAGGTGCCGGACGGCGCGGGCGGGCGGCAGCGCTGGGATCAGGACCTCTGGCGGATGGATCTCGCGCTCGGCTACCGCTTCAACCGCCATGTGCAGGTCAAGGTGCAATACAGCTACAGCCACCAGCACGGCCCGCTGCAACAGGGCGAACAGCTCCTCGCCACGCAGGTGACGCTGAAATTCTAGGATTTTCCTCCCGAAGCCCCGTTTCGGTTCCTCGCTGTTTTCGGCGGAGTCCAGAGCCGTCAGCAAACCCGGAGGGGATTCCCTCTCCCCTTCGGAAGGGGAGAGGGTGAGGGTGAGGGGATGCGCGCCGCGCAAGACAAAAGGCAAAAGGAACAAGATAAAACCACAGCGGACGGGGTTCCCCACTTTGACCTTTGGCCTTTCCACTTTTACCTTGCGCGCCGCGCCACCCCCTCACCCCGGCCTGTTCCCCCATCGGATGGGGGAGAGGGAGTTCACCGCTCTGGCTTGCTTCGCACTCTGGCGAATTCCATCGAAAACAGCGAGGAAGCCGCGTTTTTGGGTCGAAACGGCCCGCCGGAAGCCTTCCGTGGTCAATTTTAGCCATTTCGGGCCACGCCGGAACGGCTGCGGGATGTCCCGGAATGACCGGGGGGCATCCCGGAACGGCTGCGGGATGTCCCGGAATGACTGGGGGATACCCCGGAACGATTGCGGGATGTCCCGGAATGGCCGGGGGACATCCCGGAATGCCTGCGGGATATCCCGGAACGACCGGGGGATGCGCCCCGATGATTCCGGCACGCCCCGGAATGACCGGGGGATGCGCCGGAATGACCGGGACGGGCGGTGGAATGGTTCCGGCGGGGCACGGCAGGGCGGGGGGGAAAGCGGCGGAGGGCCGCCGCACTCCACGACGCTCGCGCGTGCGCCCCGGCGGTGGAACAGCGCGAAGCGTCTTGGACTGCGCCAGCCCGCCGGCGCTTTGGGCGGGCGGAACCTGAATGCGCCCATGCCCGTTTGAACCGCCCGGTGGCACAGGACGAAAGGCCAAGCGCGCCCGCTCGCTGCCGAATCGCTCCTTGACCACCAAGCAGGCTGGAAATAGCCTCACCCAATGCCCACCGTGAACGACTACAACGTGTCTACGAACTTCTGGTTGGCAGCGTCTGCATCAAAAAACAATCGAAAGATACCAGTATGATTATTTTCAGTGGCCTCGGATTCCTACCCATCGTCTTTGTGGCAGTATTTGGTTTTTTCTTTTATGACTCTGACCCGAAGGCGTGGAGAGCAACAGACAAGCTATTTGCCTACACTTTGCTTCTCACGGGAGTTGTCTCTGGTCTTCTCGGTTACTGGCTTCGACGCCGTCCCGAACGCACGCTCGTAGATAAGGCGACAGGGCAAGAGGTGAAGTTCAGGCCTTCGCATTCGCTTTTTTTTATCCCTATGGTTTACTGGGGACCGATTTTCATCGCTTGGGCGTTGTTTCTTCTCATCCGAGGACGATGACATTTGAATAAGACAATGCGGCCTAACTGAAGTGCCGAGCCCTCCGCCCATTTCCCTCCGCCCTCCGCCCTAAATCTTCATCAGCGTGCTCTGGTCAATGGCCTCGGACACCAGGCCGAGCGCCTCGGCGCGCACCACCGCGCCCACCAGCCGCCGGTCGCCCGCGTCGTTCACCACCGGGATGTTCCGCAGTTCGCTCGCCAGCAGCACCGGCAGCGCGTCCAGCAGCGACTGTCCCGGCGTGAGCACGGGCGGCGGCGGGCGCATCACGTCCAGCGCGATGACGCTGTTGAGCTCCGCGCCGGCGTTGAGGTGTTCCTTCAAATCCTGCAACGCCACGACGCCGACGAGCCGCCCCCCTGCGTCCACCACGGGCAGGAAGTTGTAGGTGCTGGCGAGGAAGCGCGCGGCGATGTCCGGCAGCGGCGCGTGGTCGCGCACCGGCGGCACGGGCGGCTGCATCAGGTCGCCGACGGTCTGCTGCGTGGCCGCGCCGAGGCGCGTGCTTTCCGGCGCGGCTTCGAGGCCCTTCGCGCGCAGCGGCTCGGTGTAGATGGTGTCGGGATGAAGCTGCTTCGCGAACAGGCTCGCCACGGCGCACGCGAGCATCAGCGCGGGCATGAGCGAGTAGTTGAGGGAGATTTCAAAGACGAGAATCATCGCCAGCAGCGGCGAGTGCGTGGTGGCCGCCAGCACGCTGCCCATGCCGACGAGCGCGAATGCGCCGGTCGGCAGCGTCACCGCCCAGCCCGCGCTGTGGAGCAGCAGGCCGAACGCGCTGCCCAGCGCCGCGCCGAGAAAGAGCGTGGGCGTGAACACGCCGCCCACCGTGCCTGCGCCGACGGTGGCGCTGGTGGCGATCAGCTTGGCGAGGAAGAGGCCGACGATGAACTGCAGCGCGTGCGGGCCGAGCGTCTCGTGCAGGATCCTGTTCGTCGCGCCGTAGCCGTTGCCCCACACCTCGGGAAACTCGACGGCGATTCCGCCGACAATCAGCCCGGCGAGCGCGAGCCGCAGATACAGCGGCACGGGCAGGCGGTTGAAGAGGGTTTCGCTGCGCCGCAGCATTTTCAGGAACAGCACGCCGAGCGCGCCGGACAAAACGCCGAGCAGCACGAACCACGGCAGTTGCGTGAGCCGCGTGAAGTCAAACGCCGGCACGGAATACCACGGCGCGATGCCGAAGAAGCTGCGCGACATCACCGCCGCGACAACGGACGCGAAGATGAGCGGTGCGAAGAGGTTCATGGCGAAGTTGCCGAGGACGATCTGCGCCGCGAACACCGCGCCGGCGATGGGCGCGTTGTAGGCCGCCGCGATGCCCGCCGACGCGCCGCACGCCACGAGCAGCCGCAGCCGGTAGGGCGGCCACTTCGCGAGCTGGCCCCACTTCGACGCGACCGTGGCGGTCAACTGCGTGATCGCGCCCTCGCGCCCGATGCTCGCGCCGGTGCCGATGCTCAAGAGCGACGACACGGCCTTCACGACGGCGGAGCGGAACCGCAGGCGTCCGTCCCCGGCGACGACGACTTCGAGGAGATTGGTGGAGCCGGTCTGTTTCACCAGCCGGAATCCCCAGTAGAGCACCAGCCCCGCCGCCAGCCCGCCGCCGGTGGGGATCAGAATCCGCAGCCACCAGTCAAGCATCCGCGCCGCCTCGCCCAAGTCGCCGTGGTGGTGCAGTGCGAAGGATTTCACCGCGTCAATGCAGAGATAGAACGCGAAGTTGACCAGGCCGCCCGCCACGCCGACCACGCCCGCCATGGCGAGATGGAACGCCTCCTCGCTCAAGAGCAGATGCTCGCGCACGCGCAGGGCGCGCCGCCAGTTGCGCCGGAGAACGGCGCGGATGAATTCCAGAAGCCGCGGCATGGAGTTGGCTGACTTCACGGGCACAAGCCTACCGCGAAACGCCGGACGGTGACGAGTGCTGATTCCAGAATGCGCGGCGTGGCGTGGCTGGCTTCACCCGCCCTGCTTCATCGGCCAGTTGGCCGCGACGAGGCCCTTGTAGCCGCCGATGAGCGAGGCGACGTTGCGGTAGCCCATCTGCTGCGCGGCGTCGCACGTCAGCGCGGAGCGGAAGCCGCCGCCGCAATACATGATGACCTCGGTGTCGGGGTCGGGCACCGTCATCTCCAGGTCGCGCTCCAAAATGCCCTTGCCGAGGTGGACGGCCTGCGTGGCGTGGCCGGCCTGCCATTCGCCGTCCTCGCGCACGTCGAGCAGCACGGCCCTGGGGTTGGCCGCCAGCCGCGCGCGGGCCTCCTCGATGGTGATTTCCTTCACGCGCGTGCGCGCGTCGTTGACGAGTTTCAAAAAACCGGGTGCATGTGCCATGCGGGGAAGTTAGCGCGGGCGGCCCGGCGGTCAACGCGATTTCCAGTGCCTTGGTGCATTGTCCAGTTTTCTTTGCCCGCGAATCACGCCAACGACGCGAAACACGGATTCGGTTTTGGCGTGATTCGCGTGGTTCGCGGGCCGATTCCCCGCTGAACAGGCTCGTGGAAGTGATTGGTGCCCGCCGCCGCGTGGCGCGGTGATTTTCGCCGTTTCATTCCTTGGCCGGGCTGTTAGCTTCCGCTCATGCAAAAAACTTTTCCCACCGCCGCGCTTGCGGTGTTGCTCGTCGTCCCGGCCTTCGCCGGAGAAGTCCAGAGTTTCAAAATCTGGCCCGGCCCGCCGCCCGGCGACGAAAACCTCAAGCTCCCGCCCGAAGGTGACACCACCAAGGCCGACGGGAGGTTGGTCGGCGGCAAGTCTGTCATCCGCCTGGGCAATGTCGCGACGCCCATGCTCGAAGTCTTCCCCGCGCCGAAGGACAAGGCCACCGGCGCGGCGTGCGTCGTCTGCCCCGGCGGCGGCTTCAGCATCCTCGCCTACGACCTCGAAGGCACCGAGGTCGCCGAGTGGCTCAATTCAATTGGTGTCACGGCGTTCGTGCTCAAGTATCGCGTGCCCGCGCGCGACAAGGACAAGCGCTGGCTCGCCGCCGTGCAGGACGCGCAGCGGGCGATGAGCCTTGTCCGCCGCCGCGCGGCGGAATGGGCGGTTGATCCGAAGCGCATCGGTATTTGCGGCTTCTCGGCGGGCGGCGCGTCGGCGGGGCTGACCGCGCTGCTCTTCGACCAGCGGCAATACGCGCCGCTTGACGACGCGGACAAAGTTTCCAGCCGCCCCGATTTCGCGATGCTGATTTACGCCGCCTACTTCGTGGATCGCGGCAGCACGACGTTGCGCGACGACATCAAGGTGCCGAAGAACGCGCCGCCGATGTTCTTTGCGCACGCCTTCGACGACGGCGTGCCGGTGTTCAATCCGCTGCTGCTCGCGGCGGAGATGAAGAAGGTGGGCGTGCCGGCGGAAGTCCATGTCTATCCCGCCGGCGGCCACGGCTACGGCCTGCGCCGGACGGAAATGCCCGTCACCACCTGGCCCGACCGCGCGGCGGACTGGCTGCGGGTGAGCGGGTGGCTAAAGAAGCTATGAGTCGGGCCTTCGCCCATGGCGCATCTTTTGAAAATTGATTTTCTGATGAACCCACCTGAGTCATTTCACACGGCTCGATTGCTTCTCCGCAAGCCGCGCCCCGAGGATGCGCCGCTGATCTTTGCAGCCTACGCTCAGGATGCAGAGGTCACACGCTATCTGACATGGCCCCCGCACAAAACGGTGGGCGTCACGCAAGCCGTGGTGGAGCGTCTGCTTGCCGCCTGGCAGTCAGGAGCCGAGTTCTCTTGGTTGCTTTTCTCACGCGCTGGCGACGAGCTTGTTGGTGCCATCTCTGCCCGCCCCGACGGCCACCGCATTGATCTTGGTTACGTCCTGGCGCGCTGCCATTGGACTCAGGGCTTGATGACGGAAGCTGTGCTGGCGGTAGTTCAGTGGGCATTGACCGAGCCGTCTGTCTTTCGAGTCTGGGCGGTCTGCGACACGGAGAATCCCGCTTCTGGTCGCGTCCTTGAGAAGGCTGGCTTGAAGCGAGAGGGCATCCTCCGGCAGTGGGCGCTTCACCCCAACATTTCCGCTACTCCTCGTGATTGCTTCTCCTATGCCAAGACCCGCAACGCCTAACACGCAGACAGGCTGTAAATCTGCCGGTCGAACGTAGAACCTCCGGCTCCATCCTCTCCACCGTCGGCCACAGGAGGAAGGTTGATTCAATTCTTTTGATGCACTTCCGGCACCGTGCTGAATCCGCTCACACGTTCACCGTCCTACTGGCATTCCACGAATAAACCACGGTGCCATTCACATTCCGGTGTTCAAACAGGATGCGGCTCTGCTTGCCCTCGCGCTTGAGCGTGACGGCGAGGAAGCCGCCTTTCACACGATGAAACTTGTGAATCTTCGGATTCTCGCCCGGCGTGCCGCCCGCGTGTTCGTCGCTCGCCGCGCCCACGCTGAACTCGTGCAGCCCCGTGTAGGGATGCACCGAGTGGTATTGCCAGTGGCGGTCGCCGCAGAGGACGAAGAAATTGTCCGGCACATTTTCTTTGAGCCAGTCGCGCAGTTCCTTGCCCTCGTGCTTGAAGCCGAAGTTCGAGTGGTTGTCGTTTTTGTTCCCGCGATCCGGGCCGACCAGCGGCGTGGGCGAGACGAGCACCTTCCACGTCGCGTCGCTCTCCTTCACCGTGCGCTTGAACCACGCCTTCTGCTCCGCGCCCCAGATCGTCTTGTCCGGGCCGTCGGGCATTTTGTTGTTGGAGCGGAAATCGCGACCGTCGGTGAACCAGACTTGCAGGTCGCGTCCCCAGCGGAAGGTGCGGTAGCTCGGCCCGTCGTGCATCGGCGCCTGCTGGCGGAAAATCTTCTGCCCCTCGGCGAAGGTGAACTCGCACATCTTCGCGCCCGGCCACGAATCGTTGTTCAACGTGTCATGGTCGTCCTTGAGCCAGTAGCAGCCGATGTTGCGATTGAACTCCACCAGTCGCGGCAGGCTGAACATCCGCTCCCAATGATACCGCGCCAGCCGCGCCGTCACCGCGCGCGGCTCGTCGTTGTCGTAATAGACGAGGTCGCCCGTGAGACAGGTGAACTGCGGCTTGAGCGCGAGCATCGCGGGGTAAATGTGGTGCCCGTCGGGATGGCCGCGGTCGGGATAGCCCTGGCAGGTCATCACGCAGAAGCGCAGGTTGCCCGGCGCGTCCGCGGCGGGCGCGGTCTCGAACTTCCCGCGCACCATGGTTTCCTTCGGCGTGCCGGCGGGCGTCGGAAGCTCGCTCACGTAATGATAAACCGTTCCCGGCTTCAACCCCGTGAGCTTGAACTGGGTGATGAAATCGTTCTCCTCCGACGCCACGACGCACTCCGTCACCTGCGCGTCGCGCAAATCCTCGCGCGTGCCGTAGCGCACCTGCACGCGGCCCGCCGCGCCGGGACACGCGCCTTCGAGCTGCTCGACGGGCACGGTGACTTTGGCGGCTTCCTTCCCGGCTTTCTGCTTGTCATTCACCCGTCCGGGAATGACCACGCCGCTGTTGTTGCGCGTCGCGTGCTGCGTGAGCCGTGTCCACACGATGGCCGTGGTGTCCGTGACTTCGCCGACGCGCGTGCCCATCGCCTGAAACGGCCCCGGCGCGGCGGCGGCGCGGACGGAGCCAAGCCCCACGGCGACGAAGGCCAGTGAAGAATCGGCGACAAAACGGCGGCGTGAAAGCTGGCGGGCGCTGGATTTCATGGCTTCATTGAACGCAATCTTCCTCGCGGGGAAAAGTTTTTTCGCGGCGAGACTCCGGCAAATTGGATTGAGTTTGCGCCGGCCCGCGCCTTGAATGGCTTCAATGAAAGCCCGCAAGCACCGCTTCCGTGGTCTGTTAAGCCGTTCACTCTGGCTGGCCGCCGTCCTATCCGCCGCCGCCTGCGCCGCCGCGGCGCAGTTGGAGTTGAAGCCCAACGACGTCGTCGCGCTGGCGGGCGGTGCGAACCTGGAACGCACGCGGTTCAACGGCCATCTGCACGCGCGCATCGTCGCGGCGAAGCTGGAATTGAAAGTGCGCGTGCGGAATTTCGCCTGGGAGGGCGACACCGTCTTTGAGCAATGGCGCGACGACAGCAAGGATCAGTGGCGGCGCTCGCGCGACTGGCGGCAGCAGCTCGACGGCGTGGGCGCGACGGTCGTCGTCGCGCAGTTCGGTCAGATGGAATCGCTGCAGGGCGCGGCGAAGCTCGGCGAATTCGTCGCGGCCTACGAAAAGCTGCTCGATGAATTCTCGGCGGGCGGGCGGCGGCTGGTGCTGCTCTCGCCGGTGCCGTTTGAAAAACCGGCGTCCGCCACGCTGCCGGATTTGTCGGCGCGCAACAGTGACGTTCAAAAATATACCGACGCCATCCGCGCGCTGGCGGCGCGGCGCGGCGCGGGCTTCGTGAACCTGTTCACGCCGTTTTCGCGCCCGCCCTTTCTCGGTCCGCCGCTGACGGACAACGGCTATCAATTGAGCGAGCGCGGCCACGCCGCCGTCGCGCTCGAAGTCGCCCGTCAGCTTGGTTGGAACACCAAACCCGCCGCCGAACTCGCGCTCGTGCGCGAGGCCGTCGTCGAGCTGGAGCGGAACTGGTTCGATTACTGGCGGCCCCGCAACTGGGCCTTCCTCGAAGGCGACCGCACGCACGTCCCGTTCAGCCGCGACTGGCGCAACCAGGACGTGCGTCTCTTCCCGGAGGAGATGAAGGAGTTCGCCGTGATTCTCCGTGAGGCCGAAGACAACGTCGCCCTTGCGCTGGTGAACGAAACAGGAAAGGAGATTTCCCCGCGTTCGCAAATCCCCGTCGAGCCGCCGCCCACGCCGCCGCAGACGCCGGAGGAAGAACTGGCGTCGCTGACAATACATTCCGACTATCAGGTGAACCTTTTCGCGTCGGAGAAGGACGGCGTGGTGAAGCCGGTGCAGATGCGCTGGGACGAGCGCGGGCGCTTGTGGGTCGCGTGCCTGGGAAGTTATCCACAGGTGAAGCCCGGCGAGAAGGCGAACGACCGCATCATGATCTGCGAGGATACCGATGGCGACGGCCGTGCGGACAAGTTCACCGTGTTCGCCGACGGATTGTTCATGCCCACGGGCCTCGAGCTTGGCGATGGCGGCGTGTATGTCTCGCAAGGCACGGAGCTGTGGCACCTGCGCGACACCGACGGCGACGGGCGCGCGGATCAGCGGCGGCTCGTGCTCGGCGGCTTCGGCACCGGCGACTCGCACCAGATGATCAACAGTTTGAGCTGGGGCTTCGGCGGCGAGCTGTGGTTCACGCAGGGCCATCACATCTGGTCGCGCGTGGAGACGCCGTTCGGCGTCGAGCATTTGAACCGCTCCGGCGTGTGGCGGCTGCGTCCGCGCACGCTGCGGCTGGATTCATTTTTCCAGATGTCCTCCGCCGGCGCGAACTGCTGGGGCGTGATGACGGACGACTACGGCCAGGTCTTCCACAAGACCGGCGCGGACAACGGCGGCTTTTACTCCGTGCCCGGTTTGATTCGCACCGACCTCGCGCTGCCGTCGGAAATCATGCGGCTCTTCCAGGCGCGCGTGAAGACCGTCGGCTTCGATTTCGTGAACACACGCCACTTTCCCGACGAACTGCAAGGCACCGTGGTCGTCGGCGGCTTTTACGACAACACGCTGCAACTCCACCGGCTCGAATACAAAAACGCCGAGTTCACCTCGCGCCAGTTGCCGAACCTCATCGAGACGACGAACAAGGTTTTCCGCCCCGTGGACGTGCGTGTCGGCCCGGACGGCGCGATTTATTTTGCCGACTGGTATAACCCGATCATCGGCCACTATCAGGCGTCGTATCGCCATCCCGACCGCGACAAATCGCACGGCCGCATCTGGCGCGTGAGCCGCAAAGACCGCCCGCCGGTGAAGCCCGTGCAGCTCGCGGGTGCCAGCGTGAACGCGCTGCTCGCGCAACTCGACTCGCCCGAACGCTGGGCGAAATACCAGGCCAAGCGCCTTCTCTTCGAACGCGACACGCGGGAAATCACGACGGCACTCGACGCGTTCCTCAAGCCGCTCAAGCCCGGTGATTCACGGGATGAATATCTGCGCCTGCAGGCGTTGAGCGTCTTCGAGGCGCACGAACAACTGCGGCCTGACTTGCTCAAATCACTTCTCCGCTCGCCGGATTTCCGCGTGCGCGCCTACGCCACGCGCGTGCTCGGCAACTGGCGCGAGCGCGTCCCCGGCGCGCTGGCATTGCTCCAGACGCAGGCCGACGACGCGGAGCCGCGCGTGCGCCTCGAAGCCGTCGTTGCGGCCAGCTATTTCTCCGAACCGGCGGCGGTGGCCGTCGCCACGCGCGTGCTTGATCTGCCGATGGACAAGTATCTCGATTACGCGCTCACCAAAACCATCCACGCACTGCGCCCGAAGTGGGAAGCCCTGCTGGCTGGCGCAAAAATTCCTTTCGCGAAAGAGGAGCACCTGCTTCATGTGATCAAGAGCAGCCAGGTGGACAACGGCGCGGCGCTCATCCGCGAGCGGGTGGCGGCGTTCGGCAACGACACCGCGCGGTCGCGCCTGTGGCTTGCGGCCCTCGCCGCCGTCGGCAGCACGAACGATCTCCGGCTCGTGCTGAATCGCGGCGCGACCGATGTCGTGCTGCTCGATGCCCTCGCCGCTGATGCGTCCGCGCGAAAGCTCGTTCCCGCCGGGAACATCAATCCTGACTTGCTCCGAATGTTCGACCAGCCGGACGAGGCATTGCGCCTGCGCGCCATCCGGCTGGCCGGTTTGTGGAAGGCGGGCGGGATGGCCAGCCGAGTTGAGTCGCTGGTCACGGACAGCACCGCGTCGCTGGTGCTTCGCTCGGAAGCCTTGGCGGCGCTGATCGGAGTGCGCGGGCGTTCTGCGCTACCGGTGCTGGTGCGGGTCGCGGAGAGTCCCGACGATTCCGCGCTGGCGCTCGCGGCGCTGGAGGCGCTGGCGCAGGTGAGCATCCCCGACGCGGCACGGGTGATTGTGAAGCGCCTGGCGAACTGCGCGAACCCGACCGAGGCCGGGCGCTGGCTCCGGCCACTGGCCCGCCGCGTGGGGGCGGCGGGGCCGCTGGCGAAGGCGCTCGCCGCGCAGCCGTTGTCCGGCCCGCAGGCGCGCCACGCCTTGAGCGCGTTGAGCAGCGCGAGCCGGTATGAAAAACCGCTGATCGAGAAGCTCACCGCGCAGGCCGGCTTCTCGGCGGAGCTGCCCGTGTTCAGCCCGGAGTTCATCCGCGAAGTCGTCGAGCAGGCGCGCAGCGTGGGCAACGCCGCCGAGGGAAAGAAACATTACGACGCGCTGGGCTGCGCCACGTGCCACACCATCAACGGCGCGGGCGGCAAGGCCGGCCCCGACCTCTCGGCGCTCGGTCGCGGCCTGCCGGTGGACATGATCGTGACCGAAGTCATCTGGCCGCAGTTGAACGTGAAGGAAGGCTTCGAGGCCACGAGCGTCACGACCCGCGACGGGCAGATCATCGAAGGCATCAAGCACAGCGAAACTGCCGGGGAAATCGCCATCCGCGACACGCTCACCGGCGAAGTGACGCGCGTGCGCCGCGCCCAGGTGGACAAGATCAAACCCACCGGCTCCATCATGCCCGAAGGCCTGATCGCGCCGCTCACGCGCCCGCAGCTCGCCGACTTGATCCGTTACCTGTCAGAGTTGGGGAAATAGTTTTCGGAGGAAGAAAAGCGCTTCCCGAAAATCATCGGCGAAATTACCTTGCCGCCATGTCCAAATCCGCCAGCAAGCTTACCCGCCGCCGCTTCCTTTCCCGTTCCGCCGCGCTCGCCGCTGGTTCGACCGTGGCGGCGGAATTTTTCTCCGCGACCAGAACTCTGTCCGCCGCCGAGGTTGCCAATGAGTTTCGCAGCGCGTGGGACCAATGCCCCGACCGCGTGTGGGCCGGGCCGGAGTTTTGGACGAACCCGATGCAGGACTGGCGCATTGCCGGCGGGCGGCTCGAATGCATCAACGCCGCCGCCGACCGCAATGTTCACGTGCTCACGCGGCAGTTGGCAGATCGCAAAGGCACGTTGCAGATGAGCGTGCGCGTGGGGCGCGTCGGCGGCGGGAGGCTGGCGGGGAAAGGTTCGTTTGGTTTCCGCCTCGGGATTCTCGGCACGCTGAAGGATTACCCGGAGCATCACGATTACCGGAACAACCTTTGGCCCGCACCGGGCGCCGGCTTCAACGCGGGTGTGACAGCCGACGGCGGCCTGTTTGTGGACCGGCTCGCGTCAGCCAGCAACGCGAAGCTCGATTTGAACATTGAGTCGGTCGAGTTGCGTTTGAACGCCGAGCCGAAGGGCGACGCCTACGAGGTCACGCTCACGGCCTTTGATGCCGCGAGCGGAAAGCAACTTGGCCAAAGCTCGATGGGATCGGTCAGCGGAACTCGTTTGGTGGGCAACGTCGCGCTCGTGAGCAACTTCCCGGCGGGCAGCGAGGTGAACGCCAAGGGCAAGGGCAAGGCCAAGGCCAAAGCGAAGAATGCCGACAGCGGCCCAAATCCCGGCCTCGGTCAGTTCTGGTTCAGCGACTGGCGCATCAGCGGCACGAAGTTCACGGCGAACGACGCGCAAGCCTTCGGGCCGATTCTGTGGTCGCAATACACCGTGAGCGGCGGCGTGCTGAAGATGAGCGCGCAGATGCCGCCGCTGGGCGCGGAGGATTCCGACAGCGTGCGGTTGCAGACACAGCAAGGTGGCGCGTGGAAAACCATCGGCGAGGAGAAGATTCATCCGCAGGCGCGCACGGCCACGTTTCGCATCGCGAAATGGGACGACACAAAGGATGCGCCGTATCGCCTCGCCTACACGCTCAAGTCGAAGTCCGGCAGCACCGAGCATTTCTGGAACGGAACCGTGCGGCGCGACCCGGTGGACAGGCCGGTGCTCACCGTGGGCGACGTGTCGTGCAACATCCACAGCGTTTTCCCGAACGTCCCGCTGGTGCGGAACATGGCGAAGCTGAACCCCGACCTGCTCGCGTTCACCGGCGACCAGTTTTACGAGAGCACCGGCGGCTACAACGTGCAGCGCGCGCCGCTGGAGCCGGCGATCATTGATTATCTCCGCAAGTGGTATTTCCACGGCTGGACGTGGCGCGAGTTGATGCGCGACCGGCCCAGCGTTTCGATCCCCGACGATCACGATGTTTATCAGGGCAATCTCTGGGGCGAGGCGGGCGACGGCAAGAAGACCACGCAGGAGGCGGGCGGCTACGATTTGCCCGCCGAGTGGGTGAACGTGGTGCATCGCACGCAGACCTCGCACCATCCCGATGCCTACGACGCGCGGCCGTGCAAGCGCGGCACCACGAATTACTACGGGCCGCTGACCTGGGGCCGCGTGAGCTTCGCGATCCTCGCCGACCGCCAATACAAATCCGGCCCCGAAGGCAAGGTGCCGCCCACGGGTTCACCGCGCGGGGATCATGTGATGAATCCGGATTTCGATCCGAAGACCGCTGATCTTCCAGGCCTGCAATTGCTCGGTGAAACGCAGATGAAATTTCTCCGCGAGTGGGCCGCCGACTGGCGCGGCGCGGAAATGAAGGCGGTCATTTCGCAGACAATCTTCACCGCGATGGCCACGACGCACGGCGGCGCGGCGGGCGTGTTGCAGGCGGATTACGACGCGAACGGCTGGCCGCAGTCGCCACGCCACGCCGCGTTGCGCGAGCTGCGCCGGGCGTTCGCGTTCCACCTCGCGGGCGACCAGCACCTGCCGGCGGTGGTGCATTACGGCATTGACGGACATCGCGACGCGGGCGCGGCCTTCGCCGGCCCGGCGGTGAATGTCGGTTACCGGCGCTGGTGGGAGCCGGCGCGCACGCAGCGGAACAAAAAGTCCGGCAACGCGAAACTCACCGGCGATTTTCTCGATCACTTCGGCAACCCGGTCACGGTGCTCGCGGTGAAGAACGGCCCCGCGCAATTGCGCCCCGCCGTGCTCGACAACGTGACCGACAAGACGAGCGGCCTCGGCGTGGTGCGCTTCGACAAGCGCCGCCGCGTGGTGACAGTCGAGTGCTGGCCCTACGACGCCGACCCGACGAAGGGCGGCACGCAGTTCGAGGGCTGGCCCGTGACCGTGAGCCAATTGGACAACTACGCGCGCAAAGCCGCCGCGCATCTGCCGACGCTGAATATCAGTGGTGTGAAGAATCCCGTGGTGCAGGTGTTCGAGGAGAAGAGTGGCGAACTGCTCTACGCGTTGCGCGTGGAGGGAAACAAGTTCCGCCCGCACGTCTTCGCCCCCGGCAAATACACCGTCAAAGTTGGCGAGCCGGAGACCGGGAAGTTGAAGGAACTCACCGGCCTCGAAGCCGGCGCGGACAACAAAACCTCGCTCGAAGTGAAGGTGTAGCATGATTCGCCATTGCCTTTTGCTTTTTGCAATTGCTTGGTCTGCGTGGAGCGCGCTTCCCGCCCAAGCCCAGCTCCGCCCCGGCGCGCTGCCCGGCAAGGGCAAGGGCGCGGGCCGCCCGCAAATCGTCCGCGAGTTTCCGAACGTCACCCTCACGACGAACTGGGTGAAAAATCCCACGACCGGCGCGGAGATTTTCACGCTCGTGCTCACGCCAAAAAACAAGAGCGGCGAGAAACTCCCCGCGCTCGTCCTGTGCCCCGGCGGCAACGGCCACAGCATTCTGTTCTTGAGCGGCCAGGGCATGGCGCAGCAGCTCGCGGAGATGGGCTTCGCCGCCGTGGTGTTCGATCCTGAAGGCCGCGGGCAGAGCCAGGGCGTCGAGGATTACTGCGGCTTCAAGCATCAGGACGGGCTGGCGGCGATGGTGCGCTGGGTGGCGCGGCAGCCGGGCATTGACTCGGAGCGCATCGGCCTTTGCTCGAATTCCTACGGCGTGACGATGGCCACGGGCGCGCTCGCGCGGCACCCCGATTTGCCGGCGCGGTTCCTGATTGATTGGGAAGGCCCGATGGATCGCAACGACACCGGCGGCTGCGACCCGGCCAAGCCGGGCATGGGCGGCCATTTGAAAAGCGTGGCGAAGTGCGACGATGAAAATTTCTGGCGCGAACGCGAGGCGGTGAAGTTCGTCGGCCGGCTGCGCGTGCCGTATCAGCGCATCCAGTCGGAGAAGGATCACGTGCAGCGCGACAACCATCACGCCGTCGCGATGGTCAATGCCGCGCTGGCCGGCGGCGTGCCGGAAGTGTGGCTCAACGAGGAGTTCGTGAAGCAGCCGCTCGACCTGAAGAACCCGCCCAAGTGGCTGCCCGACGCCGACGCGGATCGCCGCAACGCCGATTACTACGCCCGCTACGCCAAGGAGATGTTCAAGTATTCGCCGAAGCCGAAGGCAAAGACTTTTTAGCCACGGATGAAACACGGACGCGGGGCGAGCCGCCGGCTTGAACTTCTACCGTCTTCATTTGGCCTTCTTCCTCCGCGTTCCCGGTGTTTCCGGGCGAGTTCCTTCCAACCGCTTGATCTCCCGGTCGAAGTCCGAAACGTATTCCGCGTCCTGCCGCTGGCGATAGACCTCGAATTCCCCCTCGGCCTTGAGCTTCGCCTCCAATGCGCTCACCTTGCCCTTGTCCTGGAGAATCGGATAGTTCGACAGCTCAAGAAAGCTGTGCAGGAATTTCACCCAGTCCGCCATCTTCATCAGGATGCCGCGCTCGGCCCGGTTCTCCGCGAGGTCAAGATAGGCGGAAACGATGCGGTTCAACTCCTTCACATGAGCCTCGCTCAAGTAGTTCTTCGCCACCGTCACGTCCGACTTCAAAATCTTCCCGCCCGGCGCGTGCTTCCACGTCGTCAGCCCCATGTAAACCTTCGTCGCATCGGCGGCGGCGTAGATCAGTTCCGCCGCCGTCTGGCCCGTGATCGCCCAGTGCAGCTTGTTCTGCACCGTGGCGAAGAACTCTTTTGTCATTGGCGCGTCCGCGTTGTAATCCAGCGACAGGGCGTAGATGTCCGTGATCTTCTGGTAAAAGCGCCGCTCGCTGGCCCGGATTTCCCGGATGCGCTCCAGCAGTTCGTCGAAGTAATCCTTGCCGAAGACCTGCTTGCCCTGCTTCAGCCGCTCGTCATCCAGCACGAAGCCCTTGATGATGAACTCGCGCAATGTCTTCGTGGCCCAGATGCGGAACTGCGTGGCCTGAAAGCTGTTCACCCGGTAGCCGACGGCGATGATGGCGTCGAGGTTGTAGTATTTGGCGGAGTAAGTTTTCCCGTCCCCGGCAGTATGTTCCAAAATGGAACATACTGAATCTTCCGCCAGTTCCCCGGTGGAGAAGATGTTCAACAAGTGCTTCGTGATGGCTGGGCGCTGAACGCCGAACAACTCCGCCAACGCCTTTTGCGTCAGCCAGACCGTCTCGTCCTTGAAAAACACGTCCACCTTCACCGCCCCGTCCGGCGCGGTGTAGAGCAGGAATTGGTTTTGGGCGCTCATGGGGTTTGAACTTCCACCTGCTTCATTCTGCCTTCTTCGTTTTGCGAGTGGCCGTCATGCCGCAGGATGTTGCAAAGTGCCGGAGATTTTGGACGAGGGCGTGTGATTACTCACGTTTTACCTCCATTCAAGCCGGTGACATGAAGCAACGTGCCGTCTGCGAAAAGACTGTTTATCTCGGTCTCCGACTCGGTCAACTTCGTCGCTAGTGGCTGTGCAACTGCCTCGAACCTGACACCTGCCTCCAACGCCTGCCGCTGCACGCCAAAGAACACTTTGATTTTCGACACCGCACTTTCAGATGAGCGGCCAAGGAACTCGGAATCATGATAGCGGTGAGTTTCGAGAGCATTCGGTTGAGATTCCTCAACGAACTCTGCTCGCAGCTCTTCTTGAAGGCCCTCGATGCGACGAGTTCTAGCGACAGAAGCTGCACCAGCATCATCAATGCGATGCTTCTCCCGTAGCCGCTGTGACAACGTGGACACATAGTCCTTCGCGGTCTGCGGAAGACCGGCAAATTGAAGCACCTTCTCGAAGTGAAGAAGCCGGGATGTTTCTGCATCCGCCTTCACTTCTTCAGGTAGCGCGGGCGGATCGACGACAAAAGAAGTGCTTGGAAAAAACCGCTCGTCCGCGCTCAGGTAGGAGACGATAGCAATCTTCGCCTCGGCAGTTTCAGGGTAACTTTTTACCTGGCTCAGGGCTTTCGACATCGTCTTTTCGACCGTCTGCATTTTCGTCGTTCCTTTTGCCTCAAACAGGTATCGCTGGCTTGTGGCCGTGTAGCCTTGGAAGTCAGGTCGCTTCTTGCTGAGTTTCGAGTTTTGAGGAATCTGGCTGACCGATTTCCAACTCAAGCCAAATACTTCGACCATGAAGAAAGCCGCGAGGGCAACGCCGAGGTCTTCTGATAGCCTTCGGCGCGAATCTGAATTTGCCCCGGCTGGGACGTTGATGCCGCCAACAGCATCCGCACGTTCAAAGAATGTTCGGACCGTCGAGAGATAGAGCGTCAAGTCACTGACAAATCGTTGCGGTTGCTCACCGAGGAGAAGATAGGCGTGCGTAAACACTGCCGGATTTATCGCCACGAACCGGACATTCTCTGGGAGCTGTGACGAATTGAGGAGGCGACTGGCTCCCGCTGCGCTCGCTGCGCGTGCGAGTGTTGGCGCATCAATGCGGTATGGGTGATGGAAAGGCGTGTTCATGGTAGGTTAAAAAGGATGCTGACAAGCTGCTCCAAACTCTGTTTTTTTGATTCGGCATCCCTGATTCTGATGCTCCGATACCCCTCTCGCGGAACTTTCACGCCTTTCTTCTTTTTCGTGGCCTGCGGGAACAGCGTGAGGTCTCGCATCGGCGCGATGCCGCGTCCACCCATCAAATGGTAGTGCGTGGGTTTGAGCGTTTCGCGGTCGTAGCAAATCCAGACGACGCAGCCACCGACGATGCCGCTCAACGACTCTGCGACTGAATAGGAGTTGTTCGTCGTAGCCTTTGCCAGAGTCTTCATCTGGATTTGGCGTGTCACGGTTCGGAACGTCATCACAAGGTCGACCCCGGCATCGTCCACTTCCGACCGCAACACCGTCACCAACTCCGGCTCTCGGCGAAGCAGGAGAAAGCGCGAGACATCGTAGATGAAGCGATGCCGCATCAAGTTCTCGATGTAGGACGAGTTTTCAGCGAGGAAGTCGGAGGAAATCATGATGTGAGTTCTCTGGTGAAGGCTTTTTGGAAGATGGACTGGCGGAAGCGGGTGGCGCGCTGGAGGTTGGTGGACACCACCGCTTCCAACTCCACCACCACGCTCAACCGTCGCTCCACTTCCGCCACGATCCGCGCCGGCCCGGCGGAAATGTCCACGGTGGCGGCGGGGCGCAGTTGGGGCGAGGTGCAGGCCATGGTGATCGCGGAGCATGGGCGAAACCGGCTGCCGCGTCAATTCGCGTTCGGCGGCAAAACCAGAATTCACAACGGCTGTTCCCGGTGTCTCCGTGGCTTGGTGGTTCAAACAGGACAGGCTCGACATCCGTCCTGCGTCATGCCCGGTTCAGCGCGCCCAACACCGCCTTGATGGAGGCCAGCTCGATGTTCGTGTCCACCGCCGCGCCCCAGCGGGTCTTGCCGTCGGCAAGTTTGATTTGGATGTAGGAAATCGCGCTCGCCTCCTCGCCCGCGCTCAAGGCGTGCTCGCGATAGTTGCTCACCTCGAACTTCGGCGCGCCGCCGGTTTGCAGCGCGTGGACGAACGCCGCGATGGGGCCGTTGCCCTTGCCGGTGAGCTTCAATTCCTGGCCGTCGCGTTTCACCGAGGCGCGGCACTGGAAAACGCCATCCGCGCCGTCCGCGTGGAAATGGATGAGCGACCACGGCGTCGCGCGCTCGATGTATTCCTTCCAGAACATCGCCTTCAATTCCTGACCGCTGACCTCGCGGCCCAGCGCGTCCACGAGGTCGTTGGCGATGGGGCCAAACTCGCGCTGCATATCCTTCGGCAGCTCGATGCCGAACTCGCTTTCGAGCAGATAGGCCACGCCGCCCTTGCCGGACTGGCTGTTCACGCGGATGACCTCGCGGTATTCGCGGCCCAAGTCGCGCGGGTCAATGGTGAGGTAGGGCACGTCCCAATGAGCGTTGAGGGTTGAGGGTTGAGGGTTGAGCGTCTTCTGCTCCCACTCGGCCAGACCCTTCTTGATGGCGTCCTGGTGCGAGCCGCTGAACGCGGTGAAGACGAGTTCGCCCGCGTAAGGCTGGCGCGGCGGAACGGTCATGCCGGTGCAGCGCTCGTAAATTTCGCGGATGCCATTGAGGTCGGAGAAGTCGAGGCGCGGGTCAATGCCGTGCATGTAGAGGTTCAGCGCGACGGTGACGATGTCGAGGTTGCCGGTGCGCTCGCCGTTGCCGAAGAGCGTGCCCTCGACGCGATCCGCACCGGCGAGCAGGCCCAGCTCGGTGGCGGCGGTGCCGGTGTTGCGGTCGTTGTGCGTGTGGAGCGACACGATGAGCGAGTCGCGGCTCTTGATGTTGGTGCAAATCCACTCAATTTGGTCGGCATAGACATTCGGCATCGCGACCTCGACCGTGTCGGGCAGGTTCAGAATCATCTTCCGCTGCGGGGTGGGCTGCCACACGTCCATGACGGCCTCGGAGACTTCCTTGGCGTATTCCACTTCCGTCGCGGAAAAGCTCTCGGGCGAATACTGGAGCGTCACGTCCGTGCCCTTGAGCCGGTGGAGGCGTTCTTGAATCCACTTCGCGCCGTGGACGGCGATGGCCTTGATCTCGTCCTTCGACTTGCCGAACACCACGCGACGCTGCGCGGGCGAGGTCGAGTTATACATGTGGATGACGACCCGCTTCGCGCCGACGAGCGACTGGAAGGTTTTCTCGATCAAGTCCTCGCGCGCCTGCACGAGCACCTGGATGGTCACGTCGTCGGGAATGCGGTTCTCCTCGATGAGCCGGCGGTTGAAGGCGAACTCGGTGTTCGACGCGGACGGGAAGCCAACCTCGATTTCCTTGAAGCCGCACTTCACGAGCGCATCGAACAGTTCGAGTTTCTGCGAGACGTTCATGGGCACGGCGAGCGCCTGGTTGCCATCGCGCAGGTCCACGCTGCACCAGAGCGGCGCGCGGGTGAGCGTGCGGGTGGGCCACTGGCGGTTCGGGAGGTGGACGCCGGGGAAGGGGCGGTATTTGGCGACGGTGTCTTTCAGCATGGGCGTGAGGTGCTAGGTTTTGCCACAGATGGACACAGATGAAACACAGATGGGGCGGAATCAGGAAGGCAGGAAAACAGGAGCGGGATGAATGCTGCGCGCATCCCTGTCTTCCTATGTTTCCGCGTTGTTGATGCAAATCTGTGTTTCATCTGTGTCCATCTGTGGCTAAAAACAAAAACCCCACCGCCGGGCTGGCAGTGGGGCTTTGAAATCCGTAAAATCGAATTACAACCCGACCGCCGCGCCGCCCGGAGGCAGCGCGCGGATAAGCAGCAGGTTGTTCAAATTACGATTCACGGATGAATGAATAACCGCCGGGCGGACGCCGGTCAAATTCATTTTTGCCCGGCGGACAAGCAAAGCCACGCTGGCAATCACGGTCGCTTCAAATATTGCCGGCGGATTGCGGACGGACAAATTCCGCTTCAATGAGCAAAAAGATTGGATTCGGAAGAGGAAATCGGCAACAATCAAAACCCAATGGGCCTGGAACATCTTGAATCTGCGGAAATGTCCGACGCTGGCAAGCAGCGGGAAAAAAACGGGGACGCCTGCCTGCTGCTGCCGGACAAAGGCGTTTTTTGTGTTGCGGACGGGAAGGGCGGGGTGGTGGGCCACGGTTTTTCCAGCGAGGCGGTCACCAGCAATTTGCAGGAAGTCTTCGCGAAGGCCGCGCCCGAAGCGACGAACGGTTTGTCAGCGGGCATTGCCCAGGTGCGGAAGGCGGCAAGCCAGGCGAGCAAGGCGCTGCGGAATTTTGCGGACGAAAAGGGCACCGGGCAGGTGATCTCCACCTTCGCGGGGATCGTCTTCAGCCCGCGCAATCCCACCCGGGCGGCGGTTCTGCACGCCGGCGACAGCCGGGTCTACCGGCTGCGGGCCAACCGGCTGGAGCCATTGACCGTGGATCATACCACCGCCGCGCTCCTCGCCCGGGACACCGGCCAGGATCCGGCGGACTTGCCGCCCGAATTTCAAGAGGAGCTGGTGCAGGCCGTCGGGGCGAAGGCGGAGGTCGAACTGGAAAAAACCGTCGTGGACGTGGCCGGCCGGGATGTCTTCCTGATCTGTTCCGACGGGCTGACCAAGATGATGTCCGACGAGTCCATCGGCCGGCTTCTGATCAAGTGCGGCAGCCTCTCCCTCAAGGACGCGGCAAAAAAGCTGGTGGAGGCGGCCAATCGCGCCGGCGGAAACGACAACGTGACCGTCGTGCTGGTGAAGGTCGGCGACATCAGCAAGGTGTCGTATGAAAAAGGCGCGGATGACGACGAGCCGTTGACCGCCATCAAAGCGTCTCCCGCGAAAACACCCGCCCCGGCTCCTGACCGTGGCGAGCGCCCCAAAGCCGCGCCCGCCTTCGACGAGTCCCCGGATGCGGATCGCGCGGAAACCCCGGCCTCCCGCCCGGCGCAAACGCCAGAGCCGGCCGGCGCGCCCCGCAGCGGCGGCATGCCGGTCAAGGCCATCGTGATTGCCGTCGTCGCCCTGGTGGCGGTGGTCGGCGGCATTTTCATGTTCAAGGGGCGCGGTTCCAAAACATCCGCACCAACTTCCGCGCCGACTGTCGAGTCCACGCCGGAAACAAATTCAACGCCCACGCCCGCTCCGTCCGTGGCGGCCAAGCCGCCGCCTGAACCTCCGCCGCCGGTTGCGCCGCCGCCGGTTGCGCCACCCGCCGCCGTGCCGGCGGCCAGTGCGACGGGCCATCTCCGCCTTCAGAGCGAGCCGGCGGGGGTGGCGGTGTTCCGCTTGGGCGAGCGGGTGGGGGAAACCCCGTATGAAGCGCAACAAGTCGCGCCGGGGAAACTGGCCTTCACGCTCGGCTCGCTCACCCACACGGGTGCCGTCGAGTTCACCCTCGCCGCCGGGGCAACCTACACGACCAACGTGCCCCTGATTCCACGACTGGGTTCGATCAGCTTGAGCAGCGATCCCGCCGGAGCCACCGTCTGGAACGGCGGCAAAGCGCTCGGCAAAACGCCGGTGGATTTGAAGCTGCCGGCCGGCCCGCAGGAATTCACCTTGAAATTCCCCGGCCTCCCCGACGCCTCGTTGAAGGCCAAGATCGAGCCGGATTTGATAGTGAAGGCCAGCGTGCCGTTCGCCTACGGGGGTGTCGTCATCACCAGCGAGCCGGCGGGGGCGGCGGTGAAATGGAACGACAAGGTTGTCGGCAAAACGCCCTACACGAATTCCCCGCTGCCCGTCGGGCGCGCGACGTGGCGGCTGGAGGCGGAACATTTCGAGCCGACCAACGTGGTCACGCAAATCCTCGACCACCAAACCGCCCGGCTGCGCGTCGTTCTCCCGCGCGCGCACGGCACGCTGGATTTGCAGGGCAACCGGGCGGGCATCCAGGCCCGCGTGGACGACGGGCCGCCCGTCGCCGTGCCCGCCAAGGTCAGCGTCACCGCCGGTCTGTCCCACACGGTCGTGGCGGAATACAAGGGCCAGCGCCGCACCAACGGCCCGGTGCAGGTGGATCGGAGCGAACGTCAGACCTTGAGCTTTAATTTTGAGGAGCCAAAGACCACGCCGCCTCCGGCTCCGTCCCCGGCTCCACCGCCGCCGCCCGCCAATCCCGCCGCCAAAAACGAATTGAAAAAATGGATCAGCCCGCTGGGAATCGAATTCATCCGGCCGGCGGGCCAGGATTTCTGGATCACCACCGCGCGCATCACGCCAAAGCAATACGAGCAAATCACCGGCAGCACCCTGGAGGATGACGAGAAGGGCGAAGACAACGGCCAGCCGTGCGTAATCAATACTTCCTACGGCGACGCCCGCGCCTTTGCGGAAAAAATGTCCGGGCTGGGGGCGCGCAGCGGCCGGCCGGCGGGATACGAAACCGCGCACTACGCGCTGCCCACCCCGGAGCAGTGGAAAATCCTGCTCGACGCCTCGGACGCGCTCGGCCTCCCCGTCAAGGCGCAGACGAAATTTTCCGAATGGTGCCTGGTCATCACGAGCCGGGGAGCCGTGGCGCATCAGGCCGGTTCCAACCGGGGGAAAATGGAAGTTTATGAAAGACTGCCCGCGCCCGCCGCCTCCGAGCGCGATCCCTACCTGACCTTCCGTCTGGTCATCGTGAAATCGAAGTAGCCGAAACCTCGGCAAAACGTAGTGGGACAGGCATCTTGCCTGTGGGTGTTTGCGAGCCAACTGGATAGAACTGGAAGCCTGTCCCACTCCTTGCGGCATTTTTGCCGAGGTCTCAAACCGTGTTTATTGATGGCTGCTCCCGCCGACGTGTCTCCGGCTTCACTGGTTTCGTCCGCCCGCCAAATCCACGCCCGCCAATCGCGCCTTGTCGCGCGCGTAAAACATCCCGTCCGCCAGCGCGGGATACGCGCGCACCCCGCTGCCGAGAATCTGCGCGTGGCCCGTCTCCTGAAACTTTTCCGGCGCGGCGCGGGCACGAATCAACTCGCCCTTCTCCGTCAGCACGAGCAGTTGGTCGCCCGCGAGCATGACGTTTGCCCCGTGAAAACCCGGCCGGCTCCAGCGCACCTTGCTGGTGTTGAACTCCACGCAGCGCAGCTCCGTGCCGCTGGCTGAATCATGCCGCCCGTGCAGGCCGTAGAGGAAGCCGTCGCGATGCACGGCGGTGGAGTATTGCAGCGAGAGCTGCTCGTCGCCGGCCCAGATTTTCTCCGGCGGGCCGTGCTTGATCCGGAACAGCGCCGCGCCGAGATCGTAGGCGGCGGAGATGAAAACCTGATCGCCGACCACCAGCGGCGTCGCGCCCGTGACGGAGGCCTGCACGGACGGACGGAACGGCAGTTGGAAATGCGCCCTGCCGTCCGCCGGATCAAGGCCGGCGAACTGGCCGCGCGTCAGCACGAAAACCATGCGCTGGCCGCCGACGGTGGCCGCCGACGGCGAGGAATAACCCGGCTCGTCGTCCAGCACTTTCCAGCGCACCTTGCCCGTGCCCTGATCGAAGGCGACGACGCTTGATCCATTTTTGCCGCCGACGTTCACGATGACCGTCCCGCCCTCCACCAGCGGCGAGCACGCCCGGCCAAAGAAACCTTTCGGCGCGGCGAAATCCTTCTTGCCGTCCACGCTCCAGAGTATTTTGCCGGTGGCGAAGTCGAGCGCGTGCAGCGCGCCGTCCGCGCCGTAGGTGAAAACTTTTCCGTCGGCGATGGTCGGCGTGGCGCGCGGGCCGGGGTCGAAGCCGAAGTCGTCCTGATACGCCGTCGGGTAATCGAACTTCCAGCGCGGTTCGCCGGATTTGGCGTCGAGGCATTCAACCGTCTCCGTGTCGCCGAGGCGGTGAAAGAGAATCAGTTTGCCGTCCGCGACCACCGGCCCGGCAAAGCCCGCGCCGATTTTTTTCTGCCAGACAACGGGCGGGCCGGCCTTGGGCCAGGCGGTGGCGAGGTTGGTTTCGGGGGAAATGCCGTTGCGATCCGGGCCGAGAAGCTGCGGCCAGTCGGCGGCGGTGGCATTCAACAAAAAGCAAAACGCGCCAGCCGCCCAGGCAAGGCAATTCCTCACCCGGATGCCGAAGCCGGCGGCGGCATTCTTGTGGAGGGCGCCGGCACTTGTTGCTGCGTTGACAGCTTCCTTTTTCATCGCCGGAACCACGTCCAGAAAAAGCCGATGATGAGCGCGACGGCCACGAGCCACCAGAACCAGTGGATGCCGCGCGGCACGGCTTTCTTCGGGCCGAACTCGCGCTGGACAAACTCGTCGTAGTCGAAGTGGTCATCGGGCAGGCCGAGGTTGTCGGCGTGGGTTTGCTCCGACCAGCCGGTGCGCTCGTCCGCGCCGCATTCGGGACAGGCCTTGGCCTTGCGCGGCACGTCCGCGCCGCAGTTAGGACAAACCTCGGGAGCCATTACAAGTTTGTTAAGGCACGTCGGTTAAATCTAACCAAAAGCCACCGTAAGCATTCAATGGCTCTTTCAATGGCGTGTTTTTGTAAAGCCAAACAACTGGATAATAAACAGCGTCAACGATTGGTTGAGAGGAAGGTATTTTATGAACGAGAACCAGCGCCGGACCAACACTCAAAACGTAAAGAACTAACGCCGTCGAAATTCCCCAAGCAAAGCCTGCACCTTTGCTTTTCCTGCGGCTGTTCTCCACTTCGCCCATATCAGCCCATCCCGGCGTATTCCTCATCCGTCACGAGGTCGAGGCCCATGAGCACGTAGTCGTGAGTGACGGCCTGCATGTCCTTGACGTAGTCCGGCAGCTTCACGAGCTGCGAGAAGCCGATCAGGCTGAACATCTTGAGCGCGCCGAGCTGTTTGCCGATGAATTCCGCCTCGAGTTTCTCCAGGCCGCAAGCACGGGAGATTTCCACCAGCTCGTTCACCAGCCGCCGGGCCAGGCCGCGCCCGCGGTGCTGCGGATGCACGTGGACGCTCACGCGCCCGATGTGCCGCCGCCAGCCGCCGAGCTGCTGGTGCAGCGTGGCGACGCCGATGATTTTGCCGTCGCGCACGGCGAGCAGCGGAAGGTTGTGCCCGTGGTCAATGTTCTCGCACCACTCGGTGACGACCGGCAGCTCGGTGACGCGGTGCTTGATATACATCAGCTCCGGCGCGGGCATGGCGAGGAAGAACTCGTGAAAGGCCTTCGCGTCGTGCGGCTCCAGCGGGCGCAGCGCGCAGGCAAAGCCGTCCTTGAAAACAATTTCCTTGGGAAACTCGTCGAGTGCGGATTCGAGTGACATAAGTTTTTGGCTCTCGTTTTGTTGGCTGGCAGCGTGAGTCAAAGCCCGGCCCGGCTCAAGCTTCAATTCACAGTTCCGCCGCCGAATCCCCGGCGATGCCGAAGTCCGACCGCGTGAACCGCTCGTCCAGCATCGTTGGATCGAGGCTCCAGCGCGCGGCGAGCAGCGGCACGCGCTCGGCGTTCCACGCGCCGGCCTCGTGTTCGAGATAGTTCCCGCCGGCACCTTCGCCGTAGTCGGCGCAGCGCAGGCCGAGCGAAACTTCGGCGGCGGTTTTCGGCCCCTGATGCCAGAGCGTCTGCCCCGCCCACGCGTAGGCGCGCAACACGCGGCCCGCCTCCAGCCGCGCCCACGCGTGATGCCCCAGCACGCGACTGGCGGAAAAGAACTGCACGTGGCCGAGCTTGCGGCTCATGGCGCAGAGGAAACGAAAACACGCATCCACGTCCTCCGCCGGATCGGGCAGGCGCGCGCCAAGCACGAGCACCCAGCCGTCCACGGGCGGCGAGATGAAAAGGCGGCTTTCGCGCGCCTCCTGCACGCCGTTCTCCCACGAGCAGGGGGCGGCGTTGTGCAGGCGCAGCGCCGTGCGGACGGCGTGGGGGTTGGTGGTCTGCACCGCGAGCCAGCGGTCGGGCGGCTCCAGGAAGGCCGGGCGGAACCGCGCCTCCTCCCACGGGCGTTCGGCGGGCCGCAGTTCCGCGAGCCAGCGCTGCCGCCGCGCGTGATAGCTGACCATCCAGATGAACACGACGCTGATGAGGAAGACGAACAGGAGCAGCCCCAGCAGCACCAGCGCCGCCACGTCCACGCTCTGCACCGCGGCGGGCGGGCCGTCGAAATTTCCAAGCAGGGCCAGTTGCAGGAATCTGTTCATGGGCGACGGCGGAAAAAATAACCGCCGCGCCGAATCGCGCAATCCAAAACACGACAGTGCGTTTTCAAAATGAGCGGCACCAGCGGCGTGGCGCAGATTGGCAATCTGCTGTTTCGCCGACTGGCAGTCGGCGCGGTGCCGGATCAGCGGGAGGCCTTCAGATTTTCACGGTAAGGCCGGTTGCCAACCGGCGAAACAGCAGGATGCCATCCTGCGCTACGAGGAAGGCGAACGCCCCCGCCCGGTTGCAAGCCGTTATTCCGCGAGCACGGCCCGGTAAAAGCGCTGGCTGAAGCCCGTCGCCTGCCGGTCGGTGAACTGCACCGCGCCGTTGGTGACGGCCAGGGTCGCCAGCGCCACCCAGCTCTGGAGGTCTTCGGAGACTTCGATGTGATACTGGCTGCCGGTCAGGCCCGTCAGTTCCATGCGCAACCCGGTCTTCATCGGCTGAAGGTTCGAGGAGTCAAGCCGGACGCCCGTGCCGTAGAGCGCCACGGCGGTGAAACTGTTCGTTGCGCTCAAGGCCGGCGCGCCGCTGTCGGTGACGACGACGCGGAACACGTTGGTGATCGCGCTTTCCGTCGGGCCGGGCAGCCACGTCACCACGCCGCTGCCGGCGTTGATGACCGCGCCGGTGGGCGCGCTGGCGAGGCTGAACGTCAGCAACTGGCCGGGCAGATCCACGTCGGCGGCGAGGTTGGTGATGACGAGAGGGTTGGTCGCCCAGAAGGTGACGTTGGACATCGCCGCCAGCACCGGCGCGTCGTTCACGGGATTGAGATTGATCGTGATGTTTGTGCCCGCGCTCAAGCCGCCGAGATGCGCCACGGTGTGATCCTGCAAGAAGAGAATGTCGTTCGAGGACAGCACCGTCTTGAACAGCGCGACCTCGTCCAGCGAGCCGTTGAACCAGCGATCCGTCGAGTTGGTGCCGTTGTGTCCGCCGAAGATGAGGTTCGTCTGCGCGATGTTGATCGTGACGCCGTTGGACGAGCCAGCCAGCGCGCCGTTGAAGTAGAGGCGGAAGTTGCCCTTGTTCGAGTTGGTGCGGTCGTAGGTCAGCGCGACGTGGTGCCACTCGCCGGTCAGCGCGGT
Source organism: Verrucomicrobiota bacterium (assembly GCA_016235585.1). GTDB lineage: Bacteria > Verrucomicrobiota > Verrucomicrobiia > Limisphaerales > JACRJY01 > JACRJY01. The sequence continues at coordinate 63,770 of JACRJY010000098.1, forward strand.
TGTCGGGCCGTTGAGCTCCATGTCAATGCCGTTGGTCACGTTGTAGAGGCGCACGCGCACGCGGTTGCCGCTGCCGCTCGGCAGATAAAGCTGCAGCTCCTCGTCGCTGCTGCCGCCGCCGTCCACCGGGCCGTCGTAAAAAAGATAATCATCATTCGTCGTCGCGTCGCGGCGGAACCAGCACGCGAACGTCCAGTCGGCGTTGTTCAAACTGTATTCGCTCGTGAGCATCCGGCGGTAGAGCCGCGCGGAGTTGCTCGCGCCATTCTCGGTGAGCAGCAGCGAGACGAGGCTGAAGGGCGCGAGCGACGGCGGCACGTCGTTTGTCACGTAGGCGAACGCGCCCGTGCCGTCCGCGTCGAGCGTGCCGGTGCGGACGTTGCCGGAGCGGTCGGAGGAGGCGCTGTCGCTCGTGGTGTCCGTCGGCTCGAAGTCATAGTAGAGCAGCAGCGCCGGGTGAAAACCCTTGTCCCGCGCGGTGAAGGTGAACGAGGCCGCGCCGTTGTAGTTTGTCGTGGGCGTGAACCGCACCGTGCGGTTGGTCAGGAGTGTGACCGTGCCGTTGCTCGCGCCGGTGACGGCGAACAGGACGTTGCTGTCCGCGGTGCCGGACGGGCTGGCGTCGCTCGTGCGCGCCCACAAGTCCACGGTCAGCGTCACGTCCTCGTTCCCCGTGTTGGTCGCGGTGGTGAGCGTGGGCGGCGGCTGGACGTTCAATGTGAACGTGTTCGTCAGCGTCGCACCGTCGGTGTCGGTGGTGAGCAGCTGGTTCGTGACGGTGCCGAAGCCGGTGGCGACCGGGCGCAGCGTGAGCAGACGATTCGTGCCGCTGATGGAAAAAGTGAACCCGCTGTCGGGGATGATGTTGGTGTTGCCGCTGACGAAATCGAGCGTGAGGTTCGTGTGCGCCGTCTCCCAGTCGAACACCCAGAAAACCATGGGCGTATTCGTCGTGCCCATGTTCATCGTGCGGGTCACGAAGCCGCCGACAAGCGGGATGCCGCCGGCGAAGTTGATGTTGTTCGTGCCCGGCCCGACGACGATGGGGTTGGCGAAATTTCCCCGGATAAACGAGTGGCTTTCCTGAAACGCGCTCACGCTGTAGCTGCCCGCCTTCAGCCCGACGAGCTGGTAAATGCCGTCGCTGTCCGTGTAGGTGAAGTTCGTCGCGTCGGTATAGACGCGCACGCCCGTCTGCGGCACGCCGTGCAGCAGCGCCTGCCCGCTGATGGCATAGACCGTCGGGCTGCCGATGCGGACGATGATGGACTTGCGCGCCACGCCGCCTTTCATGTCGCTGACCGTGCATTGCACGAGATACTCGCCGGAGGAACTCCACGAGTGCGAGACGTTCGGACTGTTCGACGTGCTGTAATCGCCGTCGTTGTAATCCCACGAGTAGGCCAGCGTGTCGCCGTCCGCATCATCCGCCGTCGCGGTGAAGCTCAACGACACGCCGGTGGAGGCGTTCGTGTCGGGCGCGGACACGCTCACGGTGGGAACGGTGTTGCCCGCGAATGGCCCGTAGCGCACCACCACGTCAATCCACGACGGCGGCCCGGAGCCTTTGCCGACGGGCGTGATGTGGATGTTGTAGCCGGGGTCGGTGAACGTGCGGCCGATGACCAGCGGCGAATCATCCTTGTCGTTGCCCGAGTCCGGGTCGGAATTCGGCGTGGTGTCGAGCAGCTCCGGTTTTTCGTTGCCGCTGCCGGCCCAGTTCACCACCACGCCGTTGTCGAGCGCCTTGTTCGACTTCGTGGTGCGATACTCCAGCCAGTAATACTCCTTGTCGTTGTTCAGCGCCGTGTCGCGCGTCACGCGGATGCCCTTCAAAAACCCCGGCTCCTGCAGTTCATCGTGCGCGTAGAGCCGGTTCGTCGTCGTGCCGCTGCTCACGGCCACCCACTCGTTGCCGTCCACGCCGTTGGTGATCCAGCCGAGATATTTTTTCTGCGACGCGCCGAAGGCGTTCGCCGTCGAGGCGGCTCCCATCGAGTCCCACGGATTGCCATATTCGTCGTTTGATCCGCCCGTGGCGATGACGGTGCCGAACGGGGCGGCGTAAAAATTCGCATGGTTCAATCCGAAGTTGTGGCCGAACTCGTGCGAGCCGATGTTCGCCGTGGAGCTTTCGCCCGTCGTGTGCAGCCACGCGCCGCGCGCGCCCACGTAGGCCAGCCCGCCGTAGCCCCAGCCGCTCGCCCCGCCGCCGAAGCACACCGCGTCGAGGTCGTAGGCGTTGAGGTCGTAGCCATCGGCAGTGGCGGCGGCACGCGCGTCGGTGCGGAGCTGGCCGTCGTCGCCGTTGTATTCCGCGTTGCTCATTGGCATCCGATAGACGGGCGTGTAATCGCTCCCGGCCCCGACCAGCGGCACCGTCATCCGCCCGCCGGACCAGTTCGAGAAGGCCACGGCCAGCCGCACGATGATGTTCGTCCCCTCTGTATCGGTGAACGGGTCGGTCGTGTAGTCCGAAAAATCCACACGAATTAGGAGAATCTTGCGGTTGCCCGTGTGCGCGTAATCCGCCGGGCCACCCGGCGCGGCGGCCCCCGGCGGCAACGCATCTTCGGCGGCGGCCAGCGACGCGGCGAGCCGGGCCGCGTGATCCGCACTGCACAGAAATTTTGCCTCCCCGCCGACATTGAGCGCGACCTCGTCGTTGTTGGCCGTCGAGGCGAGGCCGGAGATGGAGCAGATCGGATCGGACGGCAGCGCGGCCTTCGCGGCGGCGGCCTCGGCGGCTTCCAGCACGCGCACGGGCGACTCGGCGAAGGCCGCGTTGCCATCAATCGCGATGCCGTGCAGCGGAATGTTCCAGCGCGTCGGATGGCCGAGCCGGCGGCCATAAACGAAGGCGGGGTAAGTTTTGCCGCCGATGTTTGCATAGCGCGAATTCGCCGGGCGCGTCAGGAGTCTGCCCGGCTCCGGCATCGCCGCCATCAACGTCAAGTCCCCGCGCCCGCGCACCGGCTCCTCCAGCAGTGCCGCCACCTCGGCGGGCAGCGCGCGGCGCAGTGCATCAGGCGCGGCCAGTTCAATCGCCAGTTGCGGATCGCCTTGTATCAGCTTCGCCAGTTCCACGCGCCGCCGTGCGGCCAGGCGAACGCCTTCCGCCACCAAGTCGGGAGTTGGCGCAGCCTGGTATCGCTGCGCCCATTCCGAAAACAGATCAAACGCCGGCGGCGGCGCGAGGCGCGGCCCCGGTGTTGCACTGGCGGGCGCACCGCCGGACGTCACGCGGGCCACCGCCAGCGGCACGGGAGAATTGTTCTTCTTCGCCGGCACCGGTGGCTTTACGACCGGTGAATGCGGCACGGGAGCGGACTGAACGCCGGGAGCCGGACGCCGATCCGTCCGGGAGTTGAGGAAAAACAAAGCCGCGCCGGCCAGAACGGCAACAAGCAACAGGCGTGACTTCATGTTTGAGCATTGTCCCCCCATCGTCGTTCCGCGCAAGAAACCGCGTGGGAATCCGCTCAAGGGCTGACGCCGTGAAGCTAGCCTTCATCGGGGCGCACGACAATCGCTAAAGCGGCGTCTGCAGACACGACGAGAGGAGCATCGAGGTTTGGCCGTGGAATGGGGAGGCATGGCGTTTCGCTGAAAACTTCCGCTTGCCAAACGGACGCACCGCCGGGGATGCGGTGGAGTGCTCCAAACCCGTCGGCGGGACGCCGACGGGTGCGACCGGGGCGTCCGCGTTCCCCGCTTCAGTTACATCGTTCCGGCCAAAGCCCGGAGCCAATGAGGGCGCAAGAAAGTGAGATGCGCCTCAAACACGCTCTCGATGTTCCCAAGCAAGTTCCCGGCGTTCGTCACAACCGCCTCGACACTCGCGGTGCCGTTTGCTACCAACTCCGCGTGCATCGCGCGTCGCTTTCCAGCGCCACCCGCCTCGTCGTCAAGCTCGGCACCGGCGTCCTCACCGACAGCCGGAAGCAGCCGGACTTGGCGCAGATGGGGCAGCTCGTGGCGCAGGTCGCCGCCCAGCACCGCGCGGGACGCGAAATCGTCCTCGTCACCTCCGGCGCGGTCGGCGCGGGCATGGGCGTGCTTGGCTTCGAGAAGCGTCCGGCGGAACTCGCCGAACTTCAGGCGTGCGCCGCCGTCGGCCAGTCGCGGCTGATGGCGACCTACGAGAAGCTGTTCGCCAAGTTCGACCTCCACGTCGCCCAGGTGCTGCTCACGCACGACGACCTCGAACATCACGAGCGTCATCTCAACGCCCGCAACACCCTCATCGCGCTGCTCAACCGCCGCGTCGTGCCCATCATCAACGAGAACGACGCCGTGTCGTTCACCGAGTTGCGCTTCGGCGACAACGACAAGCTCTCGGCGCTCGTGGCGTCGCTGCTGCCGGCGGATTTGCTCGTCATCCTCACCACCGTGGACGGCGTGATGGAAAACTTCGGCAAGGCCGGCGCGAAAATCCTCCGCACCATCGAGCACATTGACGGCGCGGTGGAGAAGCTCGCCGGCGGCACCGACAGCGCGACGGCGGTCGGCGGCATGGCCTCGAAAATCGCGGCGGCGAAAATCGCCGTGCGCTCCGGCGTCCCGCTCGTCATCGCGCCGGGCCGCCGGAAGACCGTGCTGGCGGACATCCTCGGCGGCGCGGAGGAGGGGACGCTCTTTGTGCCGAACGCGGCGAAGCTCAAGGGCCGCAAGCGCTGGATTGCCTTCTTCCATCATCCCAAGGGCACGCTGTTCGTGGACGACGGCGCGCGCAAGGCGGTTGGCGAAAAGGGCAAGAGCCTGCTGCCGCCTGGCGTGGCGCGGTGCGAGGGCGACTTCGCCGCCGGCGACGTGGTGCGGATTTGCGACCTGAACGGCACGGAGTTCGCGCGCGGCCTCTGCGATTTCTCCCCGGCGCAGATTGCGGCCAAGGCATCAGCATCACCCCGCGTTGAAGTCGTTCACCGGGACAATCTGGTCATCCTGTAGCCGGAATGCTGTCGTTGGCAGCCCGTCCGGCGCGCCGCCGGACTCACCCGCCCCGATTGGCCCGCCAGAGCAGCACCGCGCCGACGGCCTGGAAGAGGAAGTTCGGAATCCACACGAGCAGGTGCGGGTGCCATTCGGCGCGCGTGTCGAGCGACTGGCCGAGGATGATGTGGTTAAAAGTCAGAGTGGAGGGACACGCCTGGACAGATAACTTTGCAACTCCTTTTCCACCTGATATGCCAGTTCGGTCTGTTTTGCGGAGCGAGCGAGTTCCAGCGCCCTTTGCGCGAGCTTGACCGCTTCCGGCCAGCGGTCGGATTGCGCGCTGGCTCGAGCCAACGCTTGGAAGAAAATTGCCTGCCGATGGGAGCCGAAATCATCCGGTGCGAATTGCAGGGCGCGGCTGAAGTCGGCCAGGGCCGGCTCCACCTGGCCGAGCCGGGCCAGGGCCAGGCTACGGTTCATCAGTGCGCCGGCGTGGTTGGGCCGTGCGGACAGTTCTGCTGAAAATTGATCAGCCGCCTCCCGGAGCTTTCCCTGTTGTGCCAGGATGATGCCGATCAGGTTGTGGGTGTTTTCCATCTGCGGGGCTAGTTGGAGCACTGCGGTGGCATGCGGCAGGGCTTCGCTCCATTGGCCGAGGTTCATCAGGCCGCAGGCAAGGTGGTATCGCACTAACGGGCTGTCCGGGCGCAGGCTTGAAGCCTGCTGCAACCTAGCCACTCCTCCGGAAAAATTCCCTTGGTCGAGGTGGTATTTGCCAAGCCGGTATTGCAGGTCGGCGCGATAGGGATCCTTACCCAACCTGCGGATGGTGTATTCGAAAAGTGTGACGCTGTTTTCCCAAACGCGTGTCTGCTGGAAGCTCATCGTGCCAAAGAGCAATGCCAGCGCGCCTGCGCCCGCCAGCCCAATGGCGCGAAAGCGGGGCCATACCCACAGCCGCCAGAGTCCTGCTGCCAGCAGGACAGCCCAGCCCACGCTGGCGGCGAGGTTGTAGCGATCGCCTGGATAGTGCGGATGCTCGGTCAACCCCAGCATCGGCACGAGCAGGGCCAGATGAGCGATCCACAGTGCCAGGCCACCGGGCCAGTGCTGGCGGAAATAAACCAGCGCCGCTGTGATTCCAATAATTCCCGCCGTGCTGGCGACAAACGGCAGCGAGATTGGATCGAACTGGACAAGCTGCGTGTAGACGGGGGAGAGTCCTACAGGCAACAACGATTTCCAGAGGTAATATGTCCAGAGATAAAATGCCTGCATCAAGCGCGGCAGCCACCCGAACTCGTCGAGCGAGACCGGACGGCTCCAGGTGTCAACGGTGTGTGTGCGACTGTAAATGCTGATGGAGAAAGCCAGCAGCGTGAAAAAGAGGAAGGGCATTTTCTGCCAAACCGCCCGACGGGCAGCGGGATTCCACCATTGTCCATCGCTGAATTGAATTTTCCTCAACGGATAAAAATCCAGTGCGACAAGCGCTGGCAACAATCCCAGTGCAACGGGAAACGAAAACAGCGATGCGGCGAAGCAGAACACCGCCAGCCAGTAAATCCCCGGCCATCTGCCGTTGGATTTGTCACGGTGGGCCGCTTTCAGATAGCACAACAGTGAAACCAACAGAAACAGCATGGCTTGACACCAAGGCAGTTCGACGGCCCATGCGACATTTTCCACGCGTAGAGGATGCACAGCCCAAATCGCGGCTCCCAGGCCGGCACCCGCCAGCAGGGCATTGGACGCGGGTGCGGTCGGCGAACCGGCGGTGAGCAGCAGCAGTTTGCGGATCAACAGAAAGACCAGCCCGGCGTTCAATCCGTGCAACAGCAGGTTTCCAAGATGATAGCCGAATGGATTCAGGCCGAAGAACAGATGGATCACCGACCACGTCAGCCAACCGAAGGGTTGGTAGCGCCAAAAATACTGAGCATCCGTGAACATCCAGACAATACGCTCGATAGTCGGCGGGCCGAGGTGAGGGTTGCGATAAATGTTGCTGTCGTCGTCCCACTGAACGAAGTCCGCTTGGAGTGCGCGGCCAAACACAACGAACACCGTGAGAAACAAACCGAGGCAGATCAACAGTTCCCGACCATGGCGGTGTAGAAAGGGAGTGGGCGGCTGATGATTCGCGGCTTTCACAAATCACCCGCCCCGGTTGGCCCGCCAGAGCAGCATTGCGCCGACGGCTTGGAAGAGGAAGTTCGGAATCCACACGAGCAGGTGCGGGTGCCATTCGGCCCGCGTATCGAGCGACTGGCCGAGGATGATGAAGCTGTAATAGACCAGCACCAGCAGCAAGGCGATGCCGATGCCCGCCGTCGTCTCGCGCCGGTGCGCGCGGATGCCCAGCGGGATGCCGATGAGCGTGAAGCCCAGGCACGCGAAGGAGAACGACACTTGCCGGTGCATCTGCACCAGCACGGGCGTGTCGGGGATTTTGTGGCGGCGCAATTCGCGCAGCTCCTCCTGCAACTGGAAGAAGGTCATCTCGCTGATCTTCGGCTTCAACTCCTTCGGCGCGGCGTTCTTGAGGTCAATGACCGTGGAGTATTCCTCGCCATAGACGGTCTGCCATTCGACCTCGGCGGGCACGGCCGGTGTCGTGGTAGGGATGCGGTGCTCCGCGTCCCCGCCCTGGACGCGCGGCAGCGCGTCCCTACCTGTTGAAGGTTCCATTTTCGCGGGCGCAGCGTTGGTGGGCGTGGCCTCATATGCCGCGCTTTTTTTGCGGACGCGGTTGACGACTTGCGCGCCCTGAAGGTTGACGACGAGCTGCTGGTTGGCGGGGTCGTGGGTGACTTTGCCGCCGCGCGCGCGGATGCTCAAGGTGAGTTCGTTGTCCTCATACTGGTTGATGAGGACGTTGTGCAAAAGTTCGCCGTCCTTCTTGCTGATGTAGATGGCGAAGCCGGGGTATTCGGTGATCCAGCGTTTCTCGGTGAGATAGGACGTGGGCCGTTCCATGCCGAGGCGGTAGAGAAGCTCCTTGTAGGCGACGCGGCTGCGCGGGGCGATCTCCATGTTGATGACGGCGGAAAGCACGCACAGGGCCGCGCCCAGCAGCAGCAGCGGCGCGATGAGCGCGAGCAGGCTGATGCCGCCCGCGCGCGCGGCGGTGTATTCCTGATCCGCGCTGAAGCGACCAAAGACGAGCAGTGTGGCGGTGAGCAGCCCCATCGGCAGCGAGAAGACGAGCACGTAGGGGATGAGCAGGGCGAAGGCCTGCACCACGCCGCCGAGCGTGGCCTGGCGGTTCACGAGCAGTGCGAGGACTTCGCGCAGCACGTTGCCGAGCAGCAGCACGAAGGTGAACACCGCCACGGTCATCAGCAGCGCGCCGAGCACCTGCCGCGTGAGGTAGAGGTGCAGCGTCTTCATGCGGCGGGCCGCGAGCTTCTGCGGGAAGACATCTGTCCGTTGAAACGCATCGCGGCGAGAGTAAGGGAACACCGGGCGGGTGTCACGCTCTCCATCGGTAGGGCCGCGCTGCCGCGCGGCCCAAACTATTATGAGGACGAGCAGCAGCTCGTCCCTACCGGGGCGCGCAATCCCCTTGCCGCATGGAAGGCCGTTTCTATAATGCGCCGGTGATTGACATTAAGCTGATTCGCGAAAAGACCGAGTTCATCAAGCAACGCCTCGCCTCGCGTCACGGTGGCGACGAGAGCCGCATTGATGAAATCCTCGCGCTGGACGAGCAGCGGCGCAAGGGACTCGCCCGCGCCGAGGCGCTCAAGGCCGAGCGCAACCGTGCCTCGAAGGAAATCGGCGCACTGATGGCGAAGAAAGACCTCGCCGCCGCCGAGCAGAAGAAAACCGAGGTCGCGAAAATCGGGCCGGAAATCAAAGCGCTCGAAGAGGAGATTGCCCGCATCGAGGCCGCGCGTGAAAGCCTCATGCTCTTTCTGCCCAACTTGCCGCAGGAGAGCGTTCCCGTCGGCAAGAGCGCCGAGGACAATCCCGTTGTGCGCGTCCACGGCGGCCAGCCGGAGTTTGCCTTCAAGCCGAAGAACCACATCGAACTGTGCGAGAGCCTCAAGCTCGTGGACTTCGCGCGCGGGGCGAAGCTTTCCGGCAGCGGCTTTCTGCTCTACACGAACTGGGGCGCGCGACTGGAGCGGGCGCTGATTCAATTTCTCCTCGACCTGCACACGACGCAGCACGGCTACACCGAGGTTTCGCCGCCGTTGATGGTCGGACCGCAATGCCTGATGGGCGTGGGGCAGTTCCCGAAATTCAAAGACCAATACTACGGCGTCGCCGAGGGCGACAAGGCGGGCGCGCTGGGAAAACTTTATCTGATTCCCACCGCCGAGACGCCGGTGGCGAACATTCATCGCGAGGAAATTCTCGCGGAGAAGCAACTGCCCGTGCGCTACTGCGCTTACACGCCGTGCTTTCGCGGCGAGGCGGGAGCGGCGGGTGTCGGCACGCGCGGGATGATTCGCGTGCACCAGTTCGACAAGGTGGAGCTGATTAAAATCGTGAAACCCGAACACGGCGCGGACGAACTGGAGCAGATGGTCGCGAACGCCGAGAAGGTGCTGCAACTCCTCGGCCTGCACTACCGCGTCGTGCTGCTCTGCACTGGCGACATGGGCTTTGCGAGCGCGAAGACCTACGACATCGAGGTCTGGGCGCCGGGGCAGGGGAGCTACCTCGAAGTGTCGAGCTGCTCGAACTGCGAGGATTTCCAGGCACGCCGGATGAGCCTGCGCTTCAAGTCCGAGACGGGCGAAAACAAGTTCCCGCACATCCTCAACGGCAGCGGCACCGCGCTGGCGCGTTTGTTTGTCGCGCTGATTGAGACGCACCAGCAGGCGGACGGCAGCGTGGTGGTGCCGGAGCCGTTGCGGGCCTACCTGAAAGCGGAGCGCATCTCGGCGGCATGATTTTGAAACCACGAATGAACACGAATAAACACGAATCACAGATTCGTTGGATGCAAACAGCATTTTCAGTTTCGGTTTTTATTCGTGTCCATTCGTGTCCATTCGTGGTTGAACACCCATGAGAGTCCTCATTGCCAGCAGCGAAGTCCATCCGTTCTCCAAGACGGGCGGGCTGGCGGACATGGTGGCCGCGCTGGCGAAGTCCCTCGCGCGCGCGGGCATCGAGACGACCGTGCTCACGCCGCTCTATCGCGGCATTGCGGAGAAATTTCCCGACATCGCGCCGACTGATTACCTGTTTGATGTGCCGCTGGGTGCCAAGCGCGTGCAAGCCGGACTGCGCCGGCTGCCGGTCGAGGAGCGGCTGGAAATTCTGTTCCTCGACCAGCCCGGTTATTTTTCTCGTCCATCGCTGTATCAGGAAAACGGCGCGGACTTCGCCGACAACGCGGAGCGGTTCATCTTCTTCGCCAAGTGCGTCGCGCACTTTGCGCGCTATTCCCCTGCGAAGCCGGATGTCGTCCATTTGCACGACTGGCAGGCGGGGCTGGTGCCGCTGCTCATCCTCGACCAGCGGCTGCGCGACGGCTGGAGCAGCGCGCCGCGCACCTGTTTTACGATTCACAACCTCGCCTTCCAAGGCAACTTCCCCCGCTCCAGCTACGCGCTGACGAACCTGCCCGCCGATTATTTTCATCCCGGCGGCGTGGAGTTTTACGGCGGCTTGAACTGTCTCAAGGCGGGCATCGCCTACGCCGACTTCAACACCACCGTCAGCCCGCGCTACGCCCGCGAAATCATGACGGAGGCCTACGGCTGCGGCCTCGACGGCGTGCTGCGCGGACGGCAGGACGCGCTGGCCGGCATCCTGAACGGCGTGGACTACGACGAGTGGACGACGACGAAGAATCCGTTTCTGAAACACCCGTTCACCGCCCGGCAGCTCGCGGGCAAGGCGAAGGACAAGCTCGCGTTGCAGGCGGAAATGGGCCTGCCGCAAAATGCCGGCGTCCCGCTCTTCGGCAGCATCACGCGGCTCACGGATCAGAAGGGGATCGACATCCAGCTCGGTGCGCTGGAGGAAATGCTCGCGGCGAAGATGCAGTTCGTCCTGCTCGGCAGCGGCGCGCCGGAGTTCGAGCGCGCCTGCCAGCAGCTCGCGCACAAGCATCAGGGCCGGGCCGCTGTGCGCATCGGCTACGACGCGGGCCTCGCGCACCGCATCGAGGCGGGGTGTGATTTTTTCCTGATGCCGTCGCGCTTCGAGCCGTGCGGGCTGAACCAGATGTATTCACTGCGCTACGGCACGATCCCCATCGTGCGCCGCACCGGCGGGCTGGACGACTCGGTGATAGACGCCGGCGACGACGACGAGCTGGCCGACGGCATCAAGTTCTCCGAATACTCGGCGCGCGCGCTGGCCAAGGCGATCCGCAAGGCGCTGCTGCTTTACGAGGACAAGAAACTGCTGCGCTTCTTCCGCAGGAACGCCATGACGGCGGATTTCTCGTGGGAACGAACCACCGCCGAGTATCTGCGGGTCTATCAGCGCGCCCGCGGTCTGGCGGCGGCGTGAAGGCTTGTAGCGCAGGATGGCATCCTGCTGTTTCGCCGGTTGGCAACCGGCAGGGCGACCACGCAAGCCCTGTGGCTTCAAGCTTGTTTCCCGTCTGCCGACTGCCAGTCGGCGAAACAGCAGATTGCCAATCTGCGTTACGCCAGCGGCTTTTTTGAACCCCTCTACCGGAACACCGCGTGCTTCGGATCGCCGGCGGAGATGAGATACGCGAGCAGGTCGAGGATTTCATCCTGCTTGAGCACGTTGAGGAGTCCCTCCGGCATCAGCGAGACCTTCGACAGCTCGATGGATTTCACTTCCTTGCGGTTCACGGTCACGCGCTGGTTGGGGTCGAAGAGGTCGGTGTTCAACGTCACGCCGTCGCCGTTGAGGTTCACGATCACGCCGGTGAAGCTGTCGCCGTCGTTCTTGGTGATGACCGTGGGCGCGAACTGGTCGCTGATCTCCTTGCTCGGCTCGATGATGGAGACGAGCAGGTCGCGCACGCCGAAGCGTGCGCCGACGGCGGTGAGGTCGGGGCCGGTCATGCCGCCCTCGTTGGCGAAGCGGTGGCAGGCGAAGCAGCCGGTCGCGCCGAACATCTTGCGGCCATTCTCGAAGCTCCGCTTCGTCATCCGGCGCTCGGCCTGCGGCGCGAGGTCGTCCACCTTCCATTCTTTCACGAAGGAACGCCCCGCGAGCGCGGCGGCCATGGCCTCCAGCGGCGAGGTTTTTTGTGGCTTGGCGTCGAGCATCGGCTGGAGCTTGCGCTTCGCGTCGGCGGGCAGGCTGGCCACGGCGTCGTTCTGGATGAATTCCATGAACTTCTCGAAGCTCGCGCCGCCGCGATAACCCTGCGCGCGCTGGAACCATTTGAAATACTGGTCGCGCAGCGCGGCCGTCCAGCCGTTGGTGAGCATCCGCAGCGAGCGGGCGTATTCCATCTGCTCCTCCTGCGTGGGCACGGTGGTGAGGAGCTTGATGGCCTTGGGCGCGACGCGCGGTGATTGGAGATAGACGAGCAGCGCCGTGAGGTCGGCGTTCAGCTCGCGCGTGGCGGCGGGGTAGTGATCCCACTCCAGCCGGGTGGCGATGCTCTTGGCGGTGGCGGCGTCGGGCGGTCCGAAGCGCACGAAGCACACCGCGTAGGCGCGCAGCAGCGCGAGTCGGCGCTGGTGGTCGAGCCGCTTCCAGTCCCAGTCCACGCTGTTCAGCGCGTCCAGGATGCGCCGTTGCAGCGCCTTGTCCACCGGCGGGCTGTCGGGCCGGCGGTGGAACGGGTCAATGCCCGTCACGCGCACGAGCGCGAGCAGCGCTTCGATGGCGATGTTGGAGTCCTTTTCGTGCAGGGCCTTTTCCTGCCATTCGCCGACCGGCTGGTGCTCGATGGCCACACGCGCCGCCCAGCGGATGGACCGGTCGTTGTCGCCGAGGAACGCCCACGCCACCGGCACCGCCGCCGGGCTGGCGTGCCCGTGGAAGGATTCGAGGTGGCGGCGCAGCTCCCGCTCCTGCGCGCCGGGGTTTTCCGCCGTCAGCACGGGCGCGGTGGATTCGCTGCCGACGTAGGTGACGCGGTAGAGCGCGGATTGCGCGCGCCGTCCGCCGATGGTGAAATACATCGCGCCATCCTGCGGGCGCACGATGACGTCCGTGAGCGGCAGCGGCGCGCCGGAGATGAATTCCTCCTTCTCGCCGGTGTAGGTCGCGCCTTTCGGCTGGAGATGAACCGCGTAAAGTTTGCCCCAGCTCCAGTCGCAGCCGAAGAGGGCGTTCTGATACTTCGCCGGGAACTTCGCGCCATAGCCAAAGGTCGCGCCCGTCGGCGAGCCGGGGCCGATGTCCACCGCCGCCGGCACGCTGTCCTCGTAATACGCCGGCCACTTGCCCGCGCCGTTGCGCCAGCCGAACTCCGCGCCGCTCACCACGTGGCAGATGCGCGTGGGCCGATACCACGGCGTGTTGAAGTCGTATTCCATGTCCGCGTCGTAGGTGAACAGCTCGCCGTCGCGATTGTAGGCGCCGTCAAAAATGTTGCGGAAACCGTTGGCGACGATCTCCCAGTCCTTCCCGTCCGGCGAAACCTTGTAAATGATCCCGCCCGGCGCGAGCACGTCGCGCATGAAGCCCTTGCCGTCCGGCATCCGCGGCAGCAGATGATCCTCGCCCCAGTGCGGCGGCACGCGCGAAGAGTTGAATTCGGTGGGCTTGGTGCCGTTGCCGGTGATCAGCGTGAGCGACTTGCCGTCCGGCGAGAGCAGCAGCGCGTGGACGCCGTGATCACCGCGCGCCTCCATTGCCCGGAGCTTTTCCACCGTGTCGAGCGTGTCGTCGCCCTTCGACGAAGTGATGCGGTAGAGGCCGGAATCAATCTTCTTCTCGTAATCGTTCACCGCCACGTAGAGCGCGCCGAAGGCCCAGAGCATCCCGTTGACGGCGCGGATGTCGGCGGGGATTTTCTCAATCGTCTTCGGATCGAGCGGCTTGCCGGCGGGCGGCGCGGGGAAGCGGAAGAGGCCGCCGTATTGGTCGCTGGCGATGATGCGGCCCTTGCCGTCGAGGCAGAGGTTGACCCATGAACCCTGGCTCTCGGCGGGCACGGTGTAGAGCAGCTCGACCTTGAAGCCCTTGGCGACGACGAGCTTCTCCGCCGGCGTGGCGTGGACGATGTTCGTGGCGTTCGGGCCGGCGGGTTCGGCCCGCTTGGCGGCCTTGCCCTTTTTGGCCCCGGCTTTGGGCGCCTTGGCCTTGGCGTCCGCCGCCCCGGCGGGCGTGAGCGCGAGGGTGAAGGCGGCGAGAACGGCGAGGAACGGCTTCGGATTCAAAAGTTGTTTCATGCGTCGGCCAAGTTATACGGGATGAGCGGCGGGAAATTCAAATGCCCTTTCATCGTTCGCGCACTTTTTTGCGGGCGTCACGGGTTCTGAAAAACTGAAGACGCCCTGGAAACGAGGCGTCGTGGCGGCGGTGCTCATTTCGGAGCCGTCGCCGGGCTGCGCGCCAGCGTGAGCAGCTGCTCGGCCTGGCCGCGTGCGAACCAGTTCGGCGGCGCGACTTCCAGCGCCTTCGCGAAGTCCTTCGCGGCCTCGGCATTGTTCTGCTGTTTGAGGAGGAGAATCCCCCGGTTCAAATAGGCGATGGTGTAGCGCGGCTCCAGCGCGAGCGCGGCGTCGTAGTCCGCGCGCGCCCCGGCGGCGTCGCCGCGCGCGAGGAGGATGTTGCCACGGTTGAGGTGCGCCTGATGCACGGTGGAATCCACGCGGAGCGCGGTGTTGTAGTCCTCGATGGCCCCGTTGACATCGCCGAGTTTTTCGCGGAGCACGCCGTGGTTGAGCCAGGCCAGGCCGTAGTTGGGCCGGGCGACCGTGGCCGCCTTGTAGTCGGCGAGCGCGGCGTTCGTCTGGCCGAGTTCGGCGCGGAGCAGGCCGCGGTTGTAATAGGCCTCGGCATACTTGGGCTGCATGGCGAGGGCCTTGGTGTAGTCGGTGATGGCGTTGGTTTTGTCGCCCCGCCCCGCGCGTTTGAGGCCGCGGTTGTTGTAGAGGAAGGCCATCGCGGGCCGGTCAGGGAACGGGCTGTCGTCGTCCGCCGGGTCGGTGCTGCGGCCCACGGCGGACTTGCGGTTGGCGGTGACGTTCAGGTAGGCGATGTAGTTGTCGGGATCGGCGCGCAGGGCGTGTTCCCAGAGCGTGAACTTGTCGTGCCACACGCGCGTTTGGCGGAAGGTCAGCACGGCGAGCGCGCAGAGAAGGATTCCCGCCAAGCCCGCCGCGAGTTTCCAGCGCGGTGAACTGGCCGCGCACAACAATCCCGCGCCCGCCAGCACCGCGAAGGACAGGCACGAGAGATACGCATAGCGGTCGGCGACAACCTGATCGCCGCTCTGCGTCAGCCCCAGCACGGGCGACACGGTGATGGCGTAGCACAGCCACGCCGCCAGCGCCCACGGCCAGCGCTTCCGCAGGCAGACCAGCGCAATGGTGACGACCACGCCGGCTAGCGCGCCGACGAGATACTTTGGGTCGAGCGGATTGAAGAAAGCGCTCAACAGGTAGAGCGGCGAGAGGTCGTCCGGCCACAGCGTCTTCGCGGGATAAAACGCCAGGCCGTAGGCCGACTGCACCACGCGCTCGAAAAGCCCGTGGTCGGAGACTTTCCGCATCGCGTAGATTTTCTGCCCGTAAAACGCGAGGCCCGCAAAGAGCAATGCGAGCGCGAAGAAGGGGATTTTTTCCAGCAGAAGTTTCTTCGCTGCCATTTTCCACGCCGGGCCGGGCGTGAGGCGCTTGAGCGGATACACGTCCAGCACCAGCAGCACGGCGGGTAGCGTCATGCCCCACGCCTTCGAGAGGCAGGAGAGCACGTAGAAGACGAGCGTGAGAAAATACCAGCGGCGGCGCGGTGCCTCCTCGCTCCAGCGCACGTAGGCCACGACGGTGAGGATATAGAACAGGCCGGAGAGCACGTCACGCCGCTCGGTGGCCCACGCGACGGATTCCACGCGCATCGGATGCAGCGCGAACGCCAGCGCGCCGACGGTGCAGGCGGCCTTGAACTGAAACGTGCCGGCGAGTGATGGGAAAAATCCTTCACGGTGCAGGAAGGCCTTCAGCAGGAAGAACAGCGCGACGCCGTTCGCGCAGTGCAGCAGGAGATTGGTGAGATGGTAGCCGGTGGGGTTCAGCCCCCACACGAGATAATCGAAACCCAGCGTAACCCACGAGAGCGGCTGATACGGCCCGGCGAAGAACGTGGTGAACATCCACTTGAGGTGCTTCGGCGAGAAGCCGCGGTAGTGGGGGTTGTCGAGATAGTTCGCACCGTCATCCCAGTCCACGAAGCCGTTCCACAGCGTGGGGAGGAAGCTCACGAACACCGCCGCGAAGATGAACAGCAGCCACGGCCATTCGCCGCGCTCCCAAAGTGGGAGCGTGGCGGGCGGCGATGATGATATTCTGGCAGTGGCTTTGCCCTTGCTCATGCGTGCGGCAAAGAATCGTCAAATCAGTCATGCCGTTCAACGCCGAAAAATTTCCCGGCGCATACCCAGTCCGCGCAGTCCGCAAACGAACGGAGTTCACAATGTCGCTTGGCCTGCGGAAAATTCTTAGCAGGCCTTTGAAAAATCGGCGGATTTTGGCGAACACTGGCTGGCCGGAGTTTTTTTGAGATGCCGACGTTCTGGCGTGGCCCGCCGTCGGAGTTTTTTCGCGCGGTCCGGTTCATCTGGACCGTTGTTGCCACTTTTA